>NZ_JABERS010000005.1:0-156788 GCF_013168745.1 Aeromonas sp. TW 6
TGATGCTCGATGCTGTGAGTGCCCACACAGATTGCTTGATTCAAATTGTTAAAGAGCGACGCAGCTTTTGGCTGCTGCGGGAGTGGCATTCTACTCAACCGCCTTCTCGAGTCAAGCCTTATTTTCAAAGGCTTTTCGAGGCTACCGACCGGCTTGTTTGCGTTGCCGCTTGCCGTGTCGATGGAGGCGCATTATAGGGAGCGAATTCGTTCTGGCAAGGAGATAATTGCAAAAAGATGGCTTTCATCGTTCAACCGCTTACAAAGCGACCACGACGATGAATTAATGCACGAAAAGGGTCTGCAGATTGGTATTCCGGATGCTGTATTGAGGCCGGCAGGTTGACAGATCAAGCTTGTATCAGTTTGGCTTTCCCTTGCAGCACAACCATGATGATCGGCTTTCCGCCTTCGGGTAACATAGCGCCCCTTTGCGATTCTCACACTCTTGGGCTTTGGAGAGTTTAATGCCTTTTGCACTTGGCCAGCGTTGGATTAGTGATACAGAGACGGATCTGGGTTTGGGGACTGTCGTTGCTGTTGAAGGACGCATGGTTACCCTGTTGTTTCCGGCTACCGGTGAAAACCGTATGTATGCCAAAGAAGAGGCACCGGTCACCCGGGTCAGCTTCAATGTGGGCGATCAGATAGCCAGCCACGAAGACTGGACCATGACGGTCGATGAAGTGCAGGAGAAAGATGGCCTGCTTATATATGTAGGTGTTCGCACCGACAATGGTGAGCCGATTGCCCTCAAGGAAGTGTTTCTCAACAACTTCATCAAGTTCAACAAGCCGCAGGATCGCCTGTTCGCCGGCCAGATTGACCGGATGTCCCGCTTTACCCTGCGCTACGAAGCGCTGGTCAACCAGCACCAGCGTCGCCGCAACCCGACTCGCGGCCTGGCTGGCGGGAAAGTCAGTCTGATCCCGCACCAGCTCTACATCGCCCATGAAGTGGGTCACCGCTACGCCCCGCGCGTATTGCTGGCAGACGAGGTGGGTCTGGGCAAGACCATCGAAGCAGGCATGATCATTCACCAGCAGTTGCTCTCCGGCCGCGCCCATCGGGTGCTGATCCTGCTGCCCGAAACGCTCCAGCACCAGTGGCTGGTCGAGATGCTGCGCCGTTTCAACCTGCACTTCTCCCTGTTTGACGAGGAGCGCTGCATCGAGGCGTTCGCCGATGCGGAGAACCCCTTCGAGACCGAACAGCTGGTGATCTGTAGCCTCGACTTCCTGCGCAAGAAGCGTCGTCGCTTCGAACAGGTACTGGAAGCCGAGTGGGATCTGCTGGTTGTCGATGAAGCGCACCATCTGGAGTGGAGCGAAGAGGCGCCGAGCCGTGCCTATGAAATGGTGGAAGCGCTGGCCGAACAGGTGCCGGGCGTGCTGCTGCTGACCGCAACCCCGGATCAGCTGGGCCACCAGAGCCACTTTGCCCGTCTGCGCCTGCTCGACCCCGAGCGTTTCTACGACTACGACGCCTTCCTCGCCGAGGAGCAGGCCTATGGTCAGGTTGCCAGCGCCGCGCAAGAGCTGCTGGATGGCGAGACCCTGAGCGATGAAGCCAGGCAGATCCTCGCCAGCCAGCTGGATGGGCTGGATCTCACTGATGCGGCCGCCCGTCAGCAGGCAGTTGCCAAGCTGCTGGATCAGCATGGCACCGGCCGGGTGCTGTTCCGTAACAGCCGCGCCAATATTCAGGGCTTCCCGGAGCGCCACCTCAACGTCTACCCCATGCCGCTGCCGGAGCAGTACAAGACCGCCATCAAGGTGATGGGCATGATGGGTGGCAATGGCGGCGATCTGCAGACCCGTGCCCTGCGCTACCTCTATCCCGAGAAGATCTTCCAGCAGTTCGAAGGCGACAACGCTACCTGGACCCAGTTCGACCCGCGCGTCGAATGGTTGCTGGAACTGCTGCTCTCCGCCCGTCAGCAGAAGGTGCTGGTGATCTGCTCCGAAGCAGCCACCGCCATCGCCCTGGAAGAGGCGCTGCGCACACGTGAAGGGATCCGTGGCGCCGTGTTCCACGAAGGGATGTCGATCCTCGAGCGGGACAAGGCCTCCGCCTATTTCGCTCAAGCTGAGGGGGGCGCTCAGGTGCTGCTCTGCTCCGAGATCGGCTCAGAAGGTCGCAACTTCCAGTTTGCCAGCCATCTCGTGCTGTTCGATCTGCCACTCAACCCGGATCTGCTGGAACAGCGTATCGGCCGACTGGATCGTATCGGTCAGCAGAATACCGTCGAGATCCACGTTCCCTATCTGGAAGGGACTGCCCAGTGCGCCCTGCTGCTCTGGTATCACGATGGTCTGGATGCATTCGAGCAGACCTGCCCGACGGCCCGCCCGGTGTTCGAAGCGGTACGTGAGGAGCTGTTCGAGCTGCTGGCCGCCAACACCGGCGAGCAGGGCCCCCTCGACGCCCTGCTGGTCAAGACCCGCGAACTGCACGAGCCGCTCAAGGCCCGGCTGGAACAGGGTCGCGATCGCCTGCTGGAAATCCACTCCAGCGGTGGCGAGGCCGCCCAGCAGCTGGTCGAGAAGCTCGCCGCCGAAGATGACGACACCGGCATGATCTCCTTCGCCCTCAAGATGTTCGACGAGATCGGCGTCAACCAGGATGATCGTGGTGAAAATGCGCTGGTGCTGACTCCCGGGGATCACATGCTGGTGCCGAGCTTCCCGGGCCTGCCGCAAGACGGCATGACCATCACCTTCGATCGCAACACCGCCCTGTCGCGGGATGACATGGCGCTGCTCTCCTGGGATCACCCCATGATGCGCGGCGGTATCGACCTGATCCTGGGTTCCGAGATCGGTGCCACCTCGGTGGCACTGCTCAAGAACAAGGCTCTGCCGGTCGGCTCCATCCTGCTTGAGCTGATCTTCGTTGCCGAGTCTGCGGCCCATCCCCAGCTCTACCGTTTCATGCCGCCGACGCCGATCCGTCTGCTGATGGACAAGAACGGCCAGAATCTGGGAGAGAAGGTGGCGTTTGATGCCTTCAACCGCCAGCTGACACCGGTCAACCGCCACCTTGGCAGCAAGCTGGTTACCGCATCCCAGCCGGTGATCCACGGCCTGATTGGCAAGGGCGAGGTCATTGCCAACGAACTGAAAGCCGGGATTGTAGACAAGGCCCGTGCCCAGATGGCGCAGACCCTGCAGCAGGATCTGGACAGGCTGGAGGCACTCAAGGCGGTCAACCCGAATGTGCGCGACAGCGAACTGGATTATCTGCGCAATTTGCAGGCAGAATTGCACCACCTGATCGACCAGACCCAACTCAAGCTGGATGCCATCCGCTTTATTGTGGTTACCCATAACTGACAAGGTAGCGACCGACAGCGGCCAGACCCAGCTCAAACTGGATACACAAGGCCGCTTTGTCGTGGTTACCCATAACTGATGGGGGCTTGCCCCCGCTTTGACCCAAGATGCGAGACGCTATGTTTGTATACTCCCCGCCCCTGGAACCCTGGCTCGATATCCTGTTCAAGGACAAGGACATCATGGTGGTCAACAAGCCCACTGGCCTGCTGAGCGTCCCCGGGCGCGGCCCCGAGAATGAAGACAGCGTGCTCCATCGGGTCAAGCAGCAGCACCCAAAGGCGGCGGCTGCCCATCGCCTCGACATGGCGACCACCGGCGTGCTGGTGATCCCGCTCAACCCCAACTCCCACCGGGAGCTGAGCCGGCAATTCCGCGAGCGGGAGACCGAGAAGCACTACCTCGCCTGGGTGTGGGGTGAACCGGCGCTGGATGCAGGTGAAGTGGATCTGCCGCTCTGCGTCGACTGGCCCAACCGGCCGAAGCAGAAGGTGGATTTTGAGGAGGGGCGTCATGCCCTCACCCTGTGGCAAAAGCTGAAGGTGGAGAACGGCAACAGCCTGATCAAGCTGACCCCGATTACCGGTCGCTCCCATCAACTGCGGGTACACATGCTGGAGCTGGGTCACCCCATCCTCGGCGACAACCTCTACGCCAACCCGGATGCGCTGGCGGCTGCACCGCACCTTTATCTTCATGCGGCCAGCCTGACCATCAGCCACCCCAGAAGCGGCGAGCGGATGACCTTCGAGGCACCGGCCCCTTTCCCGGTCTGAGCCTGGCAGATAACAGCCCAATAAAAAGAAAGCCCCCATCGAGAGATGGGGGCTTTTTTATCGCTCAGACGCGGATATCGATCTTGCTTCCGAGGGAAGCACTGGCCGATGTCGGCGCAGCCGGAGCGGATTGCGCTGCTGTTTCCAGCAGTTTCAGTGCGGATTCGCCTTCCTGGGTCTGCTGCTTTTTGGCCAGGCTGGCCACCATCAGTGCAGAACCGAACGACGCATTTGCAGAACTAGAAATATCCATTGTGTACCTCCTGCCAAGAGACTATCGGCCGGGCCCGGTGAGACATGAGCCATATCGTTCAACGCAGATATGCCTTGTCCGGCGAGCGCCGGGCCAACCAGCGCTCTTCCATCTCCAGCAATGTCTGATAGGCCTTTTCAGCATGCTCCGGGCGACTGAACAGATATCCCTGCCCATACAGATGTATGTCGGTCAATGAACGCAGCACATCGAGCTGCCCCTGAGTCTCGATCCCTTCACATACCAGTTTCTTGCCAAGCATGGAGCCCATACGGCAGATGTTGGCGACCAGTTCGGCCGCCTCGATCGAGGTGTCGATACCCTGGATGAAGGACCTGTCTATCTTCACCTTGCTCACCGGCAGCTTCTGCAGATAGCTGAGGGAGGAGTAGCCGGTGCCGAAGTCGTCAAGGGCCAGATGTACCCCTTGCTGGCTGAGATCCTGCATCAACTGCAGCGAGTTCTTGACCTCGCGCATGGTGGTGTCTTCCGTCACCTCCAGCACCAGGCTGGATGCGGGAATATGGTGCTCCATCAGCGCTCTGGCCACCAGCTTCAAGAGGTTGCGCTGGTACATGCCCGGGGAGATGTTCACGCACATCTGCAAGTCCACCAAACCCAGGTGCTGCCACTGATGAAGTTGCTCACATGCGGTATTCAATACCCAGCCACCCAGTTTCTCGGCCAGCTGGAACTCTTCCGCCACCTGGATCACCTCGTTGGGGGGAATAAAGCCAAGCTCGGGATGGCGCCAGCGCAGCAGCGCCTCCACGGCTTCACAGCGGCCACTTTCCAGATTGACGATGGGCTGGTAATAGAGCTCGAGCGCATTGTGCTCCAGCGCCATCACCATGTCGGACGCAAGATGCTTGCGCCTGGCCGTCTCGTTGAGCAGGGAACTGTCATAGATGACATAGGGAACATGGGTCTTGCGGCTGTGAGAGAGGGCCTGCTCCGCCCGGCTGAGCAACTCCTGGGTCTGGTTGCTGTCGGTCGGGAAGAAGGCGATACCAATACCGACCTCAAGCCGGAAAGGGTAGTTGTCGATGATGATGTCTTGCTTGATGGAGTGGAGCACTCTGGCCACGAGCTCCCTGACCTGACGAAGATCGCTCCCCTCCCGTTGCAGCATGGCAAGCTGATCTCCCCCCAAACGCGCCACCCACTCCCCGTTTTCGCACAGGGCGCGCAGCCGCTTTGCCACCTCCTGCAGCAGGAGGTCCCCTGTGTTATAGCCAAACTTGCTGTTGATATCGCGAAAGTCGTTGATGTCGACCAGCACCAGTCCGAAGGAGGTGTCACGGGTGACGTAGGCATCCATCTTTTCCAGCAACGCCAGCCGGTTGGCGAGCCCGGTGAGGGGATCGATCCTAGCGGTCCTGAAATGGCGCCTGGCTTCTCGCACCAGCAGCCCGCTGAGCAGAATGACGGACACCACCAGCCCCGACACCATGAACAGCAGGGCATTGCGCAACTGGCCAAAACGCGCGTCGTTGCCCGTATAGACGTTGATGTTGTTCTGCATGACGGAAGCAAGAGAGTAAGAGAGGGGTTCCTGCAAGGGCGCCAGTGTCATCATGACTTGTTGGTAATCCGGCGTCCCCGGTTTGAGTTTGACCAAATCAGGCTCCAGCTTGCGGATACTGCTTTCAGTCAGTTTCACCAGCCGCAGCGTCTTCGGATTGTCCGCGAGGCTTTTTCTCAATTGGCCGCTCAGGAGAATGGGGGTACGACTCCAGAGAATGTCATAGCGAAGCAGCAGGGCTTCCTGGTCTATGCCGCCATAGTGGTAAATCTCGACGGCATTGAGAAAGCGGCCCAACTCGAGCTGCAACTGCATCAATGCCCATGAGACGTCATAGGTGTACTTCTCCATCACCCGGGTCGCATTTTGTATCTGCACCAGGCAATAGAGGGTGCTACCCGTGAACAACAGAATGGATAGATAAAGAACGCCGAGTAAGGGCCAGGCCCTGGTCTTCGCTTTCACCCAGTACTCCCGTAAACCACCGTTTTTACTGCTGAATGTCGATCGCACTCAGTTGCCAGATCATCATGTCGGTGAACTCGGAACGCCTGAGTTCGGGATGCTGATCCAGTGGCAGGATAAACCAGAGCGGCCCCTTGTCACGTACCCGCATGGTCATCCCGTCATCCTGCCAGGCCAGGATAGGATCGTATTGCTTGACCTTATCCCAGTTGATCCGGATCTGGAAACTGTTCAGGGCGGTGAGCGTGATGCTCTTGCCGTTGGCCTTCACCTCCGTCAGCACGTCCGCCAGTTTCGGCCCTACGTATTTGTGCGGTTTGTCCACCCAGGGATTGCTCGTCACCACCTCATGCTGCGGCAGCGCCTGGATCATGGCCATATCGAACAGCACCTCTCCATCTGCCGGGTCGGCAGGGTCCAGATTACCCGTCACCTTGAGAATGACCGGCCCCTGCGGTGTCGCCTGCGCCATGCCCGGCAAGGCCAGGGAAAGGAGTAACGGGAGAAGCCCTAAGTATCGCATGTTCACCTCAGATCATTTCACTATCAACAACTTCAGCTTAGTAGCACTAAAAAAAACGGCCCGCAAAAGCGAGCCGTTTGATGACTTGACGGGATTACATCATACCCATACCGCCCATGCCACCCATATCAGGCATGGCAGGTGCATCTTTCTTCGGCAGCTCGGAGATCATGCACTCTGTGGTGATCATCAGGCCAGCGACGGACGAGGCGAACTGCAGGGCAGAACGGGTTACCTTGGTCGGATCCAGGATACCCATGGCCAGCATGTCGCCGTACTGTTCGGTGTAGGCGTTGTAACCGTAGTTGCCTTCACCGTTCTTCACGGCATTGGCGATGACGGAGGCTTCTTCGCCGGCGTTGATGACGATTTGACGCAGCGGGGCTTCCATGGCGCGCAGGGCAACCTTGATACCGACGTTCTGGTCTTCGTTGTCACCACGCAGGGAGGCCAGCTTGGCAGCAACGCGCACCAGCGCTACACCACCACCGGCAACCACGCCTTCTTCCACGGCTGCGCGAGTAGCGTGCAGGGCATCGTCAACACGGGCTTTCTTCTCTTTCATTTCAACTTCAGTGGCAGCACCCACCTTGATCACGGCAACACCGCCGGCCAGCTTGGCCACGCGCTCTTGCAGCTTCTCACGGTCGTAATCGGAAGAGGTCTCTTCGATCTGCTGACGGATCTGGGCCACGCGGCTTTCGATCAGGGCAGCATCACCCACGCCATCGATGATGGTGGTGTTGTCTTTGGTGATGACGATGCGCTTGGCACGGCCCAGATCTTCCAGGGTCGCTTTTTCCAGCTCCATGCCCACTTCTTCGGAGATCACGGTACCACCGGTCAGGATGGCGATATCCTGCAGCATGGCCTTGCGGCGATCACCGAAGCCCGGCGCCTTGACGGCGGCCACTTTCACGATGCCACGCATGGTGTTGACCACCAGAGTCGCCAGAGCTTCGCCTTCCACGTCTTCGGCCACGATGATCAGCGGTTTGCCCGCCTTGGCCACACCTTCCAGCACCGGCAGCATTTCGCGGATGTTGGAGACTTTCTTGTCCACCAGCAGGATGAAGGGGTCATCCAGTTCGACGGAGCCGGTTTCCGGCTTGTTCACGAAGTAAGGGGAGAGGTAGCCGCGGTCGAACTGCATGCCTTCTACCACCGCCAGCTCGTCTTCCAAGCCCTGACCGTCTTCCACGGTGATGACGCCGTCACGGCCGACCTTGTCCATGGCTTCGGCAATCAGCTTGCCGACCTTCTCGTCGGAGTTGGCGGAGATGGTGCCTACCTGGGCGATGGCATTGTTGTCGGCACAGGGAGTGGACAGTGCTTGCAGCTCGGCAACGGCAGCCACAACGGCCTTGTCGATACCACGCTTCAGATCCATGGGGTTCATGCCGGCGGCAACGGCCTTCAGGCCTTCGTTGACGATGGCTTGAGCCAGTACGGTGGCCGTGGTGGTACCGTCACCGGCGGCGTCATTGGCCTTGGAAGCGACTTCCTTGACCATCTGGGCACCCATGTTCTGGAACTTGTCTTCCAGTTCGATTTCACGGGCAACGGAGACGCCATCCTTGGTGATGGTCGGGGCGCCGAAGGACTTGTCCAGCACCACGTTGCGGCCTTTCGGGCCCAGGGTCACCTTGACGGCATCGGCCAGGATGTTGACGCCTTCCAGCATTTTGATGCGAGCTTCGTTGCCAAACTTAACTTCTTTAGCTGCCATGTTCTTCAATCCTTAAATCAATTCGGGAAAAGAGGGAGGGTGATTACTCTTCGACAATCGCCAGGATGTCGGTCTCGGACAGGATCAGTACGTCCTGGCCATCCAGCTTTTCGGTCTTCACGCCGTAGCCTTCGTTGAAGATCACCTTGTCACCCACCTTGACGGCCAGTGCTTTGACATCCCCATTGTCCAGAATTCGACCAGTCCCCACGGCAAGAACTTCACCACGGGTGGACTTCTGGGCCGCAGTGCCAGTCAAGACGATGCCGCCAGCGGATTTGGCTTCAGCTTCGATGCGCTTGATGATGACGCGGTCGTGCAGTGGACGAATTTTCATCGATAACTCTCCCAAAATGAGTCTCTGTGTTGCTTGAGGAATGGCCGCAATCGGCCAAATTTGTCATGCCCCTGATCTGGGGCAACAGGGCTAGCCCTTCAAGGGCAAATACAAAAAAAATATTTTCACGTACTATGAACACCTTCGATGGATCACCCATCCCCAATCAGGAAGGCGGATGGAGACGGCCAGCATTCAGGCCCAAAGCACCTAGAGACTCTGCCTTGAGCCGACCCAACCCCATGCTGACCGCCCCCATGACGCCCATGCTGCTGCGCATGACGGGCCCCATGATCCTGGGCATCATCGCCATCCTGGCCTTCAACCTGGTCGATACCTTCTTCATCGGCATGCTGGGTACCCAGGCGCTGGCCGCCATCAGCTTCACCTTCCCGGTCACCTTTGTCGTCACCTCCCTGACCATGGGGCTGGGAGCGGGCCTGTGCGCCCTGCTCGGTCATGCCCTGGGGCAGGGTCGCCATGACGAGGCTGCCCGCATCACCACAGACTGCCTGTTCCTCGCCGTCATCCTGGTGAGTCTGCTTGCCGGACTGGGGGCAATGACCATTACCCCTCTGTTCACCCTGCTGGGGGCCAGCCCCGAGCTCATCTCCCTCATCCACGATTACATGCTCATCTGGTATCTGACCGTCCCTATGCTGGTCGTGCCCATGGTCGGCAATGCGGCCATCCGGACCACGGGGGATACCAAGACCCCCAGTCTGGTGATGGGGGTCGCCGGTCTGGTCAACGGCGTGCTGGATCCTCTGCTCATCTTCGGGCCGGGCCCCTTCCCCGAGTGGGGCATCCGGGGAGCCGCCATCGCCACTTCCCTCTCCTGGTTGATGGCCATGCTGGTCAGCCTCTATATATTGCGCCACCGCGAGGGCCTGCTGCGCTGGCGCCTCTCCCCGCGCCCGCAGTTGCTGGCCCACTGGCGCGCCCTGCTCCATGTGGCTGTGCCCGCATCGTTTACCAACATGCTCAACCCACTGGCCAACGCCGTGTTGATGATCATTTTCGCCGGGCTGGGAACCGAGGTGGTCGCCGCCTACGGCGCGGCATCCCGGGTCGAGGCCTTGCTGCTCATCGTGATGATGGCGCTCTCTTCCGTGCTGGCCCCCTTCATCTCGCAGAACTGCGGCGCCGGGAATCCGGCCCGAGCCAAGGCCGCCCTGCTGCTCTGCATGCGCTTTGCCCTGCTGTTCCAGCTTGGGGTCTACGCGCTGACCTGGCTTCTCGCCCCCTTCATCGCCGATCTGTTCAGCGATCATCCGCAAGTGGTGCGACTCATCGTGCTCTATCTGCATCTGGTCCCCATCGGCTACGGCTTTCAGGGCATGGTGATGCTGCTGGCATCGGCGCTCAACGGCGTCAGGGCATCGGCGGTGTCACTGCTGATAAACGGCATCAGACTGTTTGTCTTCTTGCTGCCAGGGGCCTGGCTGGGGGCAAAACTGGGGGGAGAACAGGGGATCTATCTGGGGATGCTGCTGGCGAACCTGGCCGCCGGATTGCTGGCATGGGGGTATGCCCGCCACAGATTCGAGCGGCTGTGCCATCAGGGGAGATCCTGACGGCACAGCCCGAGGCTCGCGATTACTCTTTGCGTTCGAACTCCCCTTCGATGGTGTTGCCACCCGCTCGCGGGGATTGTCCGGGCCTGTCATCGCCGGGACCCGGCTCGAACGGATGCTGGCGAGCCTGGAAGCCCCCCATCTGCATCCTGAACTGATTGCTGCCAATAAGCTTGTCGGCCAGCATGTTGCGCAGCCAGGGCTGCAGCAGCAGGATGCCGACAATATCGCTCACAAATCCCGGGATAATCAGCAGCAAGCCCGCCAGCGCCAGCATCATGCCACCCATCACCTCGCGGCCAGGCATCTCCCCCAACTGCATCTTCTGCTGGGCAGTGAGCAGGGTCTTGATCCCCTCGCTGCGCACCAGCGACGATCCCAGCACGGCGGTCAGTACCAGCAAGCCAACGGTTGGCAAGGCCCCGATCACGGAGCCCACCTTGATCATGACGGTGAGCTCCAGCAATACCAGCCCGACCAACAACAGTAACAACTTGCCCATAGCAACCTCGGAGCGATGAATGAATGGACCCGGGGTGTCCGGTCGGCAGCCGCACATCGCTGATGCTGACGCGCCGGGTTCAGGTCTTCTGACATTAAAATGGGGCTGGTTGATCATTTTTCAAGCCTCTCCTGCCGCAGGCCCCGGAATACGGATAAATATTTGTCCGCCCAACTGGGATTGAGGTGGTTGTTCTGTCAAAGTTAATCGCCCGATTGCAATATCTGTTTAATGACCACAAGAAATTTGAGGTTGCCTCAAATTTAGTGATCCAGGTCTAATACCGGATACCTCAATTGGGGTAACATCAACACCAGTCATTGCACAGGGAGCAACTGGCTCCCAACTGCCCCACCCGATGTGTGGTGCTTCAGGATGAAATGTGCGTAGGGAAATCGCGACCACTCGGTGAGGATCGTTTCCATTTATTTGATTTCTGAGGCATAACAATGAGCGACATCAAGAACGTCCGCATTGAAGAAGACCTGCTGGGCACCAAAGAAGTTTCCAACGACCTCTACTACGGCGTGCACACCCTGCGCGCTGTTGAGAACTTCAAGATCAGCACTCAGAAGATTTCTGACGTTCCCGAGTTTGTTCGTGGCATGGTCCTGACCAAGAAGGCGGCTGCACTGGCCAACGGTGAGCTGGGCACCATCCGTCCCGAGATCGCAGACAAGATTGTCGAAGCCTGCGACCTGATGCTGAACACCGGCAAGTGCTTCGATCAGTTCCCGGTCGATGTCTATCAGGGCGGCGCCGGTACCTCCGTCAACATGAACACCAACGAAGTGCTGGCCAATATCGCCCTCGAGCTGATGGGACTTGAAAAGGGCCGCTACGACGTCATCAACCCCAACGATCACGTCAACAAGTGCCAGTCCACCAACGATGCCTACCCCACCGGTTTCCGCGTGGCCGTGGTCAACAGCACCGACACCACCCTGCACGCTCTGGAAGCCCTCATCGCCGCCTTCGATGTCAAAGCCAAGGAATTCAAACATATCCTGAAAATGGGCCGTACCCAGTTGCAGGACGCCGTGCCCATGACCCTGGGTCAGGAGTTCCACGCCTTCGCCGTCACCCTGCGTGAAGAGATCAAATCCATCAAGCGTTGCCAGGAGCTGCTGCTGGAAGTGAACCTGGGCGCCACCGCCATCGGTACCGGTCTGAACACTCCGCCCGAGTACTCCGGTCTTGCCATCAAGCGTCTGGCCGAGATCACCGGTCGTGCCTACGTGCCGGCAGAGGACCTCATCGAAGCGACCTCCGACTGCGGCGCCTATGTGATGCTGCACGGTGCGGTCAAGCGCCTGGCCATGAAGCTCTCCAAGATCTGTAATGACCTGCGTCTGCTCTCCTCCGGCCCGCGCACCGCGCTCAAAGAGATCAACCTGCCGGAAATGCAGGCTGGCTCCTCCATCATGCCGGCCAAGGTCAACCCGGTCATTCCGGAAGTGGTCAACCAGTCCTGCTTCAAGGTATTCGGCAACGACGTCACCATCACCTTCGCCGCCGAGGCCGGTCAGCTGCAGCTGAACGTCATGGAGCCGGTGATTGGTCAGGCCATGTTCGAATCCCTGAGCCTGATGGAAAAAGCCTGCATCTCCCTGCGCGAGAAGTGCGTGGAAGGCATCACCGCCAACCCGGACATCTGCATGAACCACGTGCTGAACTCCATCGGCATCGTGACCTACCTGAACCCCTTCATCGGTCACCATGAAGGCGATATCGTCGGCAAGATCTGTGCCCAGACCGGCAAGAACGTCCGCGAAGTCGTGCTGGAACGCGGCCTGCTGACCGCCGAACAGCTGGACGAGATCCTCTCCATCGAGAACCTGATGAACCCGCAATACAAAGCCAAGCGTTACACCCGCGAAGCCACCGTATAAGCGAGCAGATGGGCCGGGGTTATCCCGGCCCATTTAAAGTCAATTCCCGAGCGGTCTCTCCACAGCCCCATCGGGAATTGGCTTTTCAGCCTAATAAAACCTAAAAAAACTGGAAAATGGAGTGTTCGCTATGATTGGAATCGAGTTACTTGTCGTGCTCGCCGCTATCTATCTGGGGGCCCGGATAGGCAGTATCGGTATCGGCTTTGCCGGTGGTCTTGGGGTACTGGTACTGACCTGGGGGCTGGGCATGCCCATCCCGAGCGATCAGCTGGTGACCTATCTCCCGTGGGACGTGATCATGATCATCGCGTCCGTCATCTGCGCCATTGCCTGTATGCAGCTGGCTGGCGGGATGGATTATCTGGTGCACCTGGCCGAAAAAGCCCTGCGCAAGAATCCCAAGCACATCACCTTCGCCGCGCCGGTCGTCACCTACCTGATGACCATGCTGGCCGGTACCGGTCACACCGCCTTCTCCACCCTGCCGGTGATCGCCGAAGTGGCCAAGGAGCAGGGCATTCGCCCCTCCCGTCCGCTCTCCATCGCGGTCGTTGCCTCCCAGATTGCCATCACCGCCTCCCCCATCTCGGCGGCCGTGGTCGCCTTCTCCGGCATGCTGGAGCCGCTTGGCGTCGACTACCTGACCCTGCTGGCCATCTGCATCCCGTCCAGCTTCATCGCCTGTCTGCTGGGGGCCTTCATCGCCAACCTGCTGGGCAAGCCGCTGGATCAGGACGAAGTCTATCTGGAGCGCAAAGCCAAGGGACTCATCAAGCTGCGCGGTACCAGCCAGGTTGAGATCAAGCCTTATGCCAAGCTCTCCGTCGGCATCTTCGTCGCCTCCATCGTGGCCGTGATGGCCTATGCCACCGCCATCTCCGGCAACGTCGGCCTCATCAGCAATCCGCCGATCCCCCGCGATGGCGCCATCATGGGCATCATGCTCTCCGCCGCTACCCTGATGGTCCTGTTCTGCAAACTGGACGCGGCCCAGATCACCAACATGCCGACCTTCAAGTCCGGTATGTCCGCCTGTATCTGCGTGCTGGGCGTGGCCTGGCTGGGCAACGTCTTCGTGAAGGGCAACATGGTCGAGATCCAGGCGTTCGCCGGCGATCTGCTGAGCCAATACAGCTGGCTGCTGGCCGTGGTGCTGTTCTTCTCCTCCATGCTGCTCTACTCGCAAGGTGCCACCACCAAGGCCCTGATGCCTGCCGCCCTGGCACTGGGTGTCAGCCCGCTGGCGGCCATCGCCTCCTTCGCCGCCGTGAGCGCCCTGTTCGTACTGCCGACCTACCCGACCCTGCTGGCCGCGGTCGAGATGGACGACACCGGCTCCACCCGCATCGGCAAGGCCGTGTTCAACCACCCCTTCTTCATCCCGGGTGTGGCCACCATCGCCATGGCAGTGGCGCTCGGCTTCTTCTTCGGTGGTCTCATCCTCTGACCGGTGAACCACCCCATGTAAAACGGCCCGAACGGGCCGTTTTTTTATGCCAGGCCACCGCCGGGCTCCCATGAAAAAGCCGCTCCCGGGAGCGGCTTTCGTCATCCTGGCGGCATCCTCAGGCCGTGGTCTGGCGGGTACCGAAATAGTCAGCCAGGAAGTCGTCGAACGACAGGCTGTCACTGCGTTCCCGCTCCCGCTGCTTGGCCAGGGAGTCCCGTGCCTCGCCGGCAAAATAGGCCTCGTCCCAGTACTGCAGCTCACCGGCCAGCATCTCTTCCCGGTAGCGGCTCGCCAGCGCATCGCCGAAGCAGCCGTTGTCCTGGCCGCTTGAAAGCAACTGCTTGAGCAGGCGGGCGGAGTAGGTCTGCTCGGGGTCGAGCAGCTTCTCACGGTGCATCGCCAGCGTCTCGCGATAGCGGTTGCGACCACAGCAGCGGTCCAGCAGCGCAGCGACCTCGGCCAACTCGTCGAACAGCTTGAGGCCGTACTCCTTGAGGCCGATGGCATTGCCCTGCTCATCTTCAAGCGTCAGGCCGGGGCGACGCCCCTCCAGCACCACCTTGTTCTGGTTACGGCGGTTGCGGGCAACCTCGTCATCCGAGAGCACGGGGGACGGGCGCAACAGGCACCAGACCAGGAAGAGATCGAAGAAGCGGATCTGATCCACCTCGATACCGAACGGGGTAAAGGGATTGACGTCCACCGTGCGCAGCTCGATGTATTCGATGCCGCGCTGCTCCAGCGCATCCGAGGGCTTCTCGCCGCTGCGGGGGGTGCGCTTGGGGCGGATCGGCGCGTAGAGCTCGTTCTCCAGCTGCAGCACGTTGTCGTTGAGCTGGCGGTACTCGCCGTTCACCTTGACCCCTATCCTGGCGAAGTCGGGGTCATGGGTATTGATGGCCCGGCGCAGACTGCTCACATAGGCCGGCAGGCTGTCATGACTGATCTTGAGCCCCGCCTGGGCGCTGTTGGTGTAACCGAGATCGGACAGGCGCAGAGCCGTGGCATAGGGCAGGTAAAGGGTGCCCTTGCCGGTTTTCTGGAACGGCAGGCTGCTCTTGCGCCCCTTGAGGAAGGAGTCGCAGATGGCAGGAGACGCGCCGAACAGATAGGGCACCAGCCAGCCGAAGCGGTAGACGTTGCGAATAAGCCCCATGTACTTGTCGGAGATGAAGCGCTGGCTGCAGCAGCCCTCTCCCACCAGATCCTGCCACTCGCACCAGAAGCTGTCCGGCATGGAGAAGTTGAAGTGCACCCCGGCGATCACCTGCATCAGGCTGCCGTAGCGGTTCTTCAGCCCCTGGCGATAGAGGGTCTTCATCCGTCCGATGTTGGAACTGCCGTACTGGGCCAGGCGGATGCTCTCCTCGTCACCGACGAAGCAGGGCATGGAGAGGGGCCAGATCCGCTCCTCTCCCAGATGATGAATGGTGTGGCGGTGAATGTCGCCGAGCTGCTCGATCAGGCTCTCGATGGAGTCGGTGGCCGGCGTGATGAACTCCAGCAGGCTCTCGGAGTAATCGGTGGTGATGTTGGCATGGGTCAGGGCCGACCCCAGGCTTCTGGGGTGATCGGTCTGGGCCAGGGTCCCTTCGGGGGTGATGCGCAGACATTCGCGCTCGATCCCGCGCCGGATCCCCTTGAGGGCGGTCACCCGTTCCGGGGTGCCCAGCGCAGCCAGCAACTCGGTGAGCGACAAGCTAGTAGTAGTCATATTCACGGCTCATGTGTGGCCGCCCCACCCGGGGCGGCACTTATTGTTGCGACGCCCCTCAGGGCAGTTGCAGTGGATAGATGGGAAGATGAAGCTCGCTCAGGGGTTTTTCAAGCTTTTGCTTGTCTCCCACCACCACAATCACCATCTCGGCCGGATCCAGCCAGCGGGCTGCACTGGCCTTCAGCGTCTCGGGTGACACCGTTTTGATCAGGTTGTTCTGGGCCTGCACATAGTCCGGCTTCAGGTCGTACATGATCATCTGCAGCAGGAAGCCAGCCTTCTGCCCCAGGGTCTCGTAGGAGAGCGCATCCTGCTGGGAGACGGCGCTGCGCATGTAGGCCAGCTCCACCGGGGTCGGCCCGCTCTTGCGGTAGCCGTCCATCTCCTTGAGGAACTGGCGGATGGCATCCACGGTCGCATCGGTGCGCACATTGGCGCCGGTCGCGAAGATACCCGCCTCGCGGTTGGCCTGGAAGCCCGAGCTGGCACCATAGGTGTAGCCCTTGTCTTCCCGCAGGTTGAGGTTGATGCGGCTGTTGAAGTTGCCACCCAGGTTGAAGTTCATCAGGTTGGCGATGAAATAGTCTCCCGTGGTGTCAAACGGCATGGCGCGGCGGCCGATGCGGATCACCGACTGGGGGGCTCCCGGCTTGTCCACCAGATAGATGCCTGGCTTGGCCTGCTCTCCCCCGGGCTTGAGATCCCCCAGGGTCGGGGCGGCCCCCTGCCACTGGGTCAGGAAGGCGAGACCGGATTCCACCTGCTGGGCAGTCACATCACCTGTCACCACCACCTTGGCATTGGTCGGATTGTAATAGGCCTCATAGAAGCGCTTCACATCCGCCAGGGTCAGCTTCTCCACGTCAGCCAGCACCCCGTCAGAGGGTTGGCCGAGGCGGTTCTGCTTGCCATAGACCAGTTCGCGGAACGCCTGACCCGCCAGCCACTCGGGTTGCTGCTCGCTCTGTTTCATGCCTTGCAGCATCTGGGTCTTGAGCCGCTCGAAGTCCGCTTCCCGCAGGCCGGGTTGCAGCAGCACTTCCCGCACCAGCGCCAGGGTTTCGGGCAGCTTGTCCGCCAGACTGCTGATGGTGATGAGGTTGTTGTACTGGGCGCTGGAGACGCTGATGCTGGCGCCGAGTTTTTGCAGCTCGTCGCTCAGCTCGGCCTCGGAGAGGCGCGTCGTCCCCTGCTCCAGCATGGCGGCGGTGAGGCTGGCCAGCCCCAGCTCTCCCTTGCCTTCGGCCCGGATGCCACCCGGAAGGGCGATCATGATGGAGACGGCCGGGATCTCGTCGCTGTGGGTGCCGATGATATCGATCCCCTTGTCGAGCTTGCCACGCCAGATGGCGGGCACCTTGACGCTCACCGCATCGGCCGCCTTGGGCTGCACGCTGCGATCGAAGTCATCTTTCACCGGCCGCTCGGCCAGCACCTTGTCATGCTTGCTGTAATCCGGCAGCTCCCGCTTGGCGGGAGTGAAGTTCGGGGTCGCGGCCTGCCAGTCGCTCTTGCCCTTGGGCACCACGCTCAGCACCACGGCAGGCTTGTTCTGGATGAACTTGTCGTAGGCAGCCTTGACGTCAGACCCCTTGACCCGGGCAATGGCATCCAGATTCTTGAACACGTAGTCGGGATCCCGGGCCAGCACCTGCCCCATGGCAAGCTGGCTGACCTTGCCCTCGATGCTGTCGAGTCCCCAGATGGCGGACGCGCGATAGCTGCTGATGGCCTTCTCCAGATCTGCGGGCTTGATGCCGCGCTGGGCGAACTCGCTGATCACCTTGTCCACCTCGCCCTTGAGGGTCTTGAGGCTGCCATCCGCCGCCGGATTGGGGTAGGCATAGACCGTCAGGGTACAGGCAAGCTCTTCGCAGGAGTGGGAGGCACCCGCCTCGATGGCCTTGCCGGTTTTCACCAGGGACTGGTAGAGCATGGAGCTGGCAGAGCCCCCCAGCACATCGGCAAAGATGTCCAGCGCCGGCTCCTGCGGGTCACCCAGGGAGACGGTCGGGTAGCTGATATACAGGAGCGGTAGATGCACCTTGTCTTCCAGCGTCACGTAGCGGGTTGCCGGTAGGGTGGCAGGCTGAGGCGTCGGTTCGGCCACGTCCGGACCGCGCGGGATGGAACCGAAGTACTGCTCAATCCAGGCCAGCGCCTGCTTGGTATCAAAGTCGCCGCCCAGGGTCAGGGTCGCATTGTTGGGGCCGTACCAGCGCAGGAAGAACTGCTTGAGGTCGTTGACGTCGACCCGGTCGAGATCCTCCACATAACCGATGGGTTGCCAGGAGTAGGGGTGGGTGCGCGGATAGAGTGCCTCCCCCACCCGCTCGCCCACCAGGCCATAAGGCTGGTTGTCGATGCGCTGGGCCCGTTCGTTCTTGACGGTGGCGCGCTGGATCTCGAACTTCTTCTGGCTCACCGCATCGAGCAGGAAGCCCATGCGATCCGCCTCCAGCCAGAGCACCTTCTCCAGTTGATTGGCCGGCACGGTTTCGTAGTAGTTGGTACGGTCCTTGTTGGTGGTGCCGTTCATGTCACCGCCCGCCTCGTTGATGATCCGCATGTGTTCCTGATCACCAACGTGCTTGGAGCCCTGGAACATCATGTGCTCGAAGAAGTGGGCAAAGCCCGACTTGCCCACGGTTTCCCGGGAGGAGCCGACGTGATAGGTGACGTCCAGATGCACCAGGGGATCGGAGTGGTCGGGGGCCAGGATCACGGTCAAACCGTTGTCCAGCTTGTACATCTGGTAGGGAATGCCGAGCTTGCCCTCTTGTTTGACCTGCTCGGACACCAGGGTCGGGGCCGCCAGCACGGGAAGGGAGAAGCCCAGCAGCATGCTTAATGGAATGAGTTTGTTCACGGGTACCTCGTGAGTGACAAAAGGGCTAGAAGATCTGACTGGCCAGCAGAAACACCAGGGCATAACGAAGCAATTTGCCGAGCCCGATCAAGATGAGGGAGCGCCAGAAGGAGAGGCGCAGCCAACCAGCCAGCAGACAGAGACCATCGCCGACCACAGGCGTCCAGGCAAGCAGTAGACACCAGTGGCCATGACGTTTGAGCCAACCAAGGGCTTTTTGTTCCCCACGGCCTTGAAAATCTTCCGGTTTTTTCTTGTGGGTGGCGAGCCAGCCGAGCCACCAGGTGGTCATGGAACCCAGGGTATTGCCCAGCGTCGCCCAGAAAAGCAGGCTGGTCATGCTCCACTCCCCCTTGACCGCCATGGCGCCCAGCAGCACTTCCGAGCTGCCGGGCAACAGGGTGGCGGAGGTGAAGGCACTCAGAAACAGCCCTCCCAGCCCCATCCCGGTGAAGTCTATCATCCGGGCTGGCCGTCTGCGGCGGACATGCGCAGCAACAGCTTGCCGCGCACATGGCCCTGCTCGATGGCCTGATGGGCCAGCGCCCCTTCTGCCAGCGTGTATTCACCGGAGACAGTGATCTTCACCTCCCCCTGGCGAAGCAGCGTCAGCATCTGGGTCAGCTGCGTTCGATCGGGATGGACCAGCATGCCGACAACCTCGACGCCAAGCTCGGCCCCCGCGTCCTTGATCTGCTGGGCCGTGATGGTGGGGACCGTCACCAGACGGCCGCCCGGCTTGACGCAGGCCAGCGCCGCCTTGCCGCTCTCGCCACCCACCAGATCCAGCACCAGATCGAACGGACCATCGGTGATCGCTTCGGTGCACCACCCGGCCTGGTGGTAATCCACCATCCGGCTCGCCCCGAGACTATGAAGGAAGCTGTGATTGTCGCCGCTTGCCGTGGCAACCACGTGGGCACCATAGGCGGCGGCAAACTGCACCGCCAGGTGGCCGACGCCACCGGCACCGGCCAGGATCAGTACCCGTTGCCCCGACTGCAGGCCACCGTGCTCCAGCAGCCCCTGCCAGGCGGTGAGACCCGCCAGCGGTAGGGCCGCTCCCTGCCTGAGGCTCACCCCATCGAGCTTGACCAGCTCCTCCTCGCGGGCCACCACGGATTCGGCATATGCACCGGCGGCGAGGGGGAAACCCACCATGCCGCACACCTGATCCCCCTCGGCCAGGGAGGTCACGCTGGGCCCCACCTTTTCCACCACGCCGGCCACGTCATAACCCGGCGTCCAGGGCAGGTTGTCCTTGTTCTGGGCGGCCGCCCAGCCGAGACCGGCCCGGGTCTTGGCATCGATGGGGTTGACCCCCGCAAAGCAGATGCGCACCCGGACCTCTCCCTCCGCGGGCACCTTGTCCAGGGAAGGGTTGAGCCTGAGTACCGAGGGGTCGCCGAATGCGGTAATCTGTAGCTGCGTCATTGCACAATCCATCCTGTTGATTGATCAAGGGTCAACAGAATAACAGCGAGGACACCATGGCTCGAATGTTTCTTATTCCTCTGTTGCTGGCCCTGGGGTGGTGGGCGTTTCTGCTCTACTTCCGCATCCCGCTCAAACAGGGGGCCAAGGGCTTTTACTGGATCATCGGCATCGGCGGCGGGCTTGCCGCCTTCCTCAGCCTGATGATGGTGCTCACTCACTAGGGTTCAGGGACAAGGGGGAAGAAGAGAAGATGCTGCATGGACTGAACCATCTCACGCTGGCAACCGGCGATCTCGACAGCAGCGTTGCCTTTTATGTCGACTTGCTGGGATGTCGCCCCAGGGTGAGATGGGCACGGGGAGCCTATCTCACCCTCGGCGATCTCTGGCTCTGTCTCTCCTGCGATCCTCCCCAACCGGCCAGAGATTACAGTCATGTCGCGTTTGGCATCTCGCCTGAACAGTTTTCAGCCTTCTGCGCCCGTCTGCGCGCGGCGGGCGTCGTGGAGTGGAAGAAGAACAGCAGCGAAGGGGATTCACTCTATCTGCTGGATCCCGACGGGCACCGGCTGGAAATCCATGCAGGCAACCTGGATAGCCGGCTCGCCTCCCTCAGACAGCAACCCTATGAGGGTCTTATCTGGTTCGACTGAGCCGGATTCACCCCTGCTCGGCACGAAGATGGTAGTGACGATTGCTACCCTGCCCCAGCACGCCCTGCGCCAGCAGATGCTGGAACACCCGGTCCACCTCCTCCAGAGACAGTGACAATGCCTCTGCCACCTTGCGTTTGCTGCATTTGAGCTCGCCGCTCTCCAGCGCGCCGCGCACCTGGGCGACCACGGCTGGCTCGGGCACCGGTCTGCTGAGCGCTGACGGCTCCGGGGTCGACGCTGCGACCCGGGCCTCGGCTTGCGCCTTCTCCCGTTGCCACATCCATTGACGGCGGAAGCGGTTCTCCTCACCGATCAGGCTGACGAAAAAGGCACCAAATGCATCGAGCAGGATAGACAGGAAGCAGACCAGCAGGAACTGCACCTGGCCGATGCTCATGCCCACCCCGTCCGCCAGACTGCTCATCAGCCCCAGCATGGAGGACTGCTCCCCCAGCGGCTTGGCGTCCCGCTCCTGGCGCAGCTCGTCCTGACGCAGCCTGAGCTTGGTGTTGGCCTGCTGCAGACCGCTGACGCCGCTCGAGATACGCGCCATCTCGATGTATTTGCGGGCCGCCTCTTCGTTGAGCTGGATCTGCCGCTCTATGCTGGCTATCTGCTCGTCGAAACGGGCTATCTCCCGCTCGTGACGCGCCTGCTGGCTCAGGATGGTGTTGGTGGCGCTGTTGATGCCGCCGATACTGCCCCCGATGGAGATGGCGGCCAGCACGCTGTAGAACAGCAGCGACCAGAAGGCGCCGCCCAGATCCCGCCTCGCCTTGCACTCGCCGTACTCGTACCAGACGTAGAACTTGCCCAGCTCGAAGATGATGGCCAGCCCGCCGAACAGCCACTTCATCAGGGGGTTTTCGTCGATGGAGAGAAACAGCAGCAGGGAGAAGACGATGGAAGCCAGAATGGCCAGCCCGGTAAAACTGTAGACAGTCGTGAGGGCGAACCATCCCTTGGGGTAGCGCAATACGGCGCAAGCCTGAGTAGTCATGATGAAACGGGAAACATCTGCAGGAAAAGTTGGCTGCCGATTATAGTCGCCACTCCCCCGGAGAGAAGGGCAAA
Organism: Aeromonas sp. TW 6; assembly: GCF_013168745.1. Taxonomy (NCBI): domain Bacteria; kingdom Pseudomonadati; phylum Pseudomonadota; class Gammaproteobacteria; order Aeromonadales; family Aeromonadaceae; genus Aeromonas; species Aeromonas sp. TW 6. The sequence goes on from NZ_JABERS010000005.1 coordinate 22,119, forward strand.
TCCCCGAATTCCCGCCGATGGACGATCAGCTGCCCAGAGTGCGACCAAAACGTGCAAATCGGCAGCAGAAAAACACTACAATCGACCCCGAACCTGAAGGACATCTGCGGTTATGCTCGGGTTAAGCCCGCCGCATTACACTCATTTCCACCGAACACGACTCGAGGACATCATGAACAGAACGACGGCTTTGTTGCTCTCTCTTTTTCTGATCACCGGTAGCGCCCTGGCACAGGACGATGGGAGCCAGACCTTCTCCGTGGATGCGCTGACCTTCAATCTGGACTGGAATGACACGCAGTTTGACTGGTCCCAGAGCAACTGCTTCGATCTCGGGAGCGGTGACACGGCCGCCGCCGACTGCAAGAGGGTCAACCTCAATCTGGAGGACGAGCCGCAGCGCAACCAGCCCCCCAGCACCAACCAGATCAGCACGCAACCGGATCAATGATCCCCCTGACAGGAGCCTTGATACGATGACCCACATGACCATGACTTCCCACGGCGCACTGCTGCTCTCCCTGCTTCTGGTTCAGGGAATGGCCTTTGCTGCCCCCCTTCCAAACACGATGACGACATCCGGATCTCCACCGACCGGGGCCGGGTAAGCCTGGATTGGGACGACAAGGAGTACGAGTGGTGGCAACACAACTGCCTGGATGTCAGCACCCGGACCAGCCGCATCCAGCTCAACTGCGACAACATGGATGGCAAATACCGCGACCATTACAACCGCAGCATTCACAGTGGCAACAACCCGGGTCAGGGCCATGACAAGCCCAGGAACAAGCACGGCGGCAACGGCCACCAAAAACACTGACCAGCATGCCCATGGACATGGTTGAGGGGCCTGTGGCCCCTGGAATCTTTTCCCCTACCAGTAGTTTTCCATGCTGATATTGCCGGGAGCGCGACGCAGGTTCTTGGCAAGCCCCAGCCCGAGCAGGGTCTGCTGAGTCTCTTTCACCATGGCGGGGTTGCCGCAGATCATCACCTGGCTCAACTCGGGGGAGAAGTTCAGCCCCACCCTTGCCTGCAAGCTGCCATCGACGATGGCTGCCGGGATACGCCCTGCCATCGCCCCCGGCCAGGTCTCACGACTGACGAAGGGAACATAGCGAAAACGCTCGCCATGCTGCTCGGCAAAACTGGCGATAAGCGGCTGATAGCTGAGCTCTTCCCCTTTTCTCACCCCATGTACCAGCACCAGATGCTCGAAGCGGTCGAAGACCTGTCCTTCTGCCAGCATGGCGAGGAAGGGGCCGATGGCGGTGCCGGTTGAGAGCAGCCAGAGATCCCGTCCCGGGGGAATCTCATCCAGGGTCAGAAAACCGGTGGCCTGGGACTGCACCAGCAGGCCGTCGCCCACCTGCAGGGAACCGAGAGAGGGACTCAGCTCACCGCCGGGGATCTCCACCAGATAGAATTCGTGATAGGGCGTGCCGGGAGGATTGACGAAGGAATAGGCACGCTGGACTCGACGCTCGCCCTGCTCCAGGGCCAGCTTGGTGAATTGACCCGCCTTGTAGGGGGCAAGTTCCGCCTCCACACGCAGGGAGAGCAGGGTGGGTGTCCACTCGATGCGCTCGATGACCCGACCTTCAACCCAGGCAGCCATAAAGGTTCTCCTCCAGAGGAACAGACCTTCACTTTACCCCTTGATCTGAAAATAAAAAACCCGCGCATGTGCGCGGGTTTTTCTGCAAGAGCGGAACGCTATTACAGAGCAACAACCTGGATTTGTACGGTTGCTTTGACGTCAGCGTGCAGCTGAACAACAACTTCGTACTCACCGGTGTTACGCAGAACGTTGCCCATGCGGACTTCGCTCTTGGCAACGGCTACGCCGGCAGCAGTGATGGCTTCAGCCACGTCACGGGTACCGATGGAACCGAACAGCTTGCCTTCGTCGCCAGACTTGGAGGCGATGACAACGGCAGCCAGCTCACCCAGCTTGGCAGCGCGCTCTTCGGCAGCAGCCTTGTTGGCAGCCAGTTTGGCTTCCAGCTCAGCGCGACGAGCACCGAAGGCTTCGATGTTGGCCTTGGTGGCCATAACAGCTTTGCCTTGCGGGATCAGGTAGTTACGGGCATAACCAGCTTTTACGGAAACTTGGTCACCCAGACCGCCCAGTTTGGCGATCTTATCGAGCAGGATAACTTGCATTACCTTTCCTCTATAAATTTCGTTGAGTTAGGCGTAAGCGCCGGGCCGATTCTTACTTGTTGTGCAGATCGGTGTACGGCAGCAGAGCCAGGTAACGAGCACGCTTGATGGCGCGTGCCAGCTGACGCTGATACTTGGCGCGGGTACCGGTGATACGGCTCGGTACGATCTTGCCAGATTCAGTGACGTAGTTTTTCAGAGTAACGATATCTTTGTAGTCGATCTCGGTAACGTTCTCGGCGGTGAAGCGGCAGAACTTACGACGACGGAAATAACGTGCCATGGCCTTTATCCTCTAATGCGGTGATCTAAGAATTACTCTTCGGAAGACGCTTCAACAGCATCTTCGCGACGCTCGTCGTCACGACGGGTGAAGCGCTCTTCCTTGGCCTTGGCCATCGGAGAAACTTCAGTCACGGCGTGCTTGGTGCGCATGATCATGTTGCGGATAACGGCATCGTTGAAGCGGAAGTTGGTTTCCAGCTCATCGATAACGGCCTGTTCAGCTTCTACGTTCATCAGAACGTAGTGAGCCTTGTGCAGCTTGTCGATCGGGTAAGCCAGTTGACGACGGCCCCAATCTTCCAGGCGATGAATGGTACCACCAGCGGTGGTGATAGCGCCGGTGTAACGCTCGATCATGCCAGGTACTTGCTCGCTCTGGTCCGGATGAACCATGAAGACGATTTCGTAATGACGCATTTTAGCTCCTTACGGATTAATTCAGCCTCCGCCCAGGTGCAGCCAGACCTCGGAGGCAAGGAACATAGTGATGTTTAGACGCTGCTTTCTAGGGCGGCGTATTGTACGAAATCACCTCTCCCACTGCAACTGGCGAAGCAAGATGTTTTTCTCGATGAGCCCGATACAAAACTTTAATTGATAACAATTATCATTTAGATCCATACTCTCCTCATATCCCCACGGAGGATGACAGTATGCAACCTGTGCTCACCACGGCCATCCCGGCCCGCAAATTCAAGCTGACCCTGCTCGGCCCCGCCTTCATCGCCGCCATCGGTTATATCGACCCGGGCAATTTTGCGACCAACATCCAGGCCGGCTCCACCTTCGGCTATCAACTGCTGTGGGTAGTGGTGTGGGCCAATCTGATGGCCATGCTGGTGCAGACCCTCTCGGCCAAGCTCGGTATCGTCACTGGCAAGAACCTGGCGGAACACATTCGTGATCGTCTGCCCAGGCCCGCAGTCTGGGCCTATTGGGTGCAGGCCGAGATCATCGCCATGGCCACCGATCTGGCGGAATTCATCGGTGCTGCGGTCGGCTTCAAGCTGCTGCTCGGGGTCACCCTGCTGGAAGGGGCCGGCATCACCGCCGTGGTCACCTGGGGGATCCTGATGCTGCAATCCCGCGGCCAGAAACCGCTGGAGTTCGTGGTGGGGGGCCTGCTGCTGTTCGTGGCCGCAGCCTACATCGTCGAGCTGATCTTCTCGCGCCCCCATCTGCCGAGTCTGCTGGAAGGGGCACTCTTCCCCGGTCTCCCCAATGGTGATGCTGTCTATCTTGCCGCCGGCGTGCTTGGTGCCACCGTGATGCCCCATGTCATCTATCTCCACTCGGCCCTGACCCAGCACACCCAGGAGCAGGGCACGGTGACCCAGCGACTGCACAGCACCCGGGTCGACGTGGCCATCGCCATGACCATCGCCGGCTTCGTCAACCTGGCCATGATGGCCATGGCGGCTGCCGCCTTCCACAGCTCCGGCAACCAGCAGGTAGCCGAGCTGGAATCGGCCTACCAGACCCTCACGCCCCTGCTGGGACCGGCAGCCGCCACCCTGTTCGGCCTCTCCCTGGTCGCCTCCGGCATCTCCTCCACCGTGGTGGGAACGCTGGCGGGGCAAGTGGTGATGCAGGGCTTCGTGCGCTTCACCATTCCGCTCTGGCTGCGCCGAGCCATCACCATGGCTCCCGCCTTCGTGGTGATCGCCATGGGTCTCAACACCACTGAAATCCTGGTGTTGAGCCAGGTAGTGCTGAGCTTCGGCATCGCCCTCGCCCTTATTCCGCTGCTGATCCTGACCGGTGATCGCGCCCTGATGGGGGCACATCGCAATCACCCCGTCACCCAGGCCGTAGGGCGCCTCATCGTCGCCCTGGTGATCGGCCTCAATGCCTATCTGCTGGTCACCACCCTCTAACGCCATCTTGAGGCTCATTGACCCGGGTTGATGAGCCTTTTCGCACTTTCGCGTATGCTGCCCCTTTCCCTTCTCATCATCTCGTTGCGGGAGCCCTGCCATGGAACATACCCGAGCCAGCTTCGTACTGGGCCACCATCAGGAACAGGCCAGCGTCGTCTGTTGCAAACAGGGGGATCCGACCCTGCTGGTCACCGACCTCACCCCCTTTCATCCCCAGAGCCACCTCTGGCCCGATCAACCCGGTGACGTGGGCACTGTGCGCTGGGAAGGGGGGGAAGCGGCCGTGGGCCCCTGCCGCATGGGCGCCATCAGTCCCGAGGGCGAGCTGTTCGTGGATACGGAGATTCCGGTCAAGCGAGGGGTGGATGGGTGGGCTTTCGTGGTGGTGCATCCCCTCGCCGGTTCCCATCACCTTGCCATTGGCTCGCCTGTGGAACTGACAGTGGATGCCGAGGCACGCCATGCCCTGAGCCTGGGCCACAGCGCCTGCCACCTGGTGGCACTGGCCCTCAATCGGGCGCTCACGCCCTATTGGCGAAAGGAGACAAGCGAGCTGGACGCTCTCGGGCAGCCGGATTTCGACCGCCTCGCCACCCAGCACTCCCGGGTCGAGCCCAGAGGATCAAAGGAGCAGTACCGGATCGGCAAGAGCCTTCGAAAAAAGGGAATTAACAGCGAGGCACTGCTGGCCGACCTCGACAGGATAGCGATCCAGGTCAACGAGCAGCTGATGCGCTGGCTCAAAGAAGGAGGCGAGATCCGCCGCAGCCGGGCCGGTGATGCCATCATCGATTCCCGCTACTGGCATGGCATGGTGGACGGTCGGGAGATCACCATTCCCTGTGGCGGCACCCATGTGGGCACTCTGACCGAGTTGGGCCAGGTTCAGGTGACGCTGGCCTCCAGTGAAGAGGGATTTACCCTCACCACCCGGGTCACCCCCTGAACCACCCCAGCCCTCCTGATGCCGCACCGCCCTGACCGGGGCGGTGTCCCGACAGAGAGACCGCAGGCAGATCAGCGCGGCGGTATCTCACCCCGGGCTGACGACCACATGGCCACGGGGTAGCAAAAAACCATGCGATGCACCACGGGTGAGGGGCCACTTGCCCCTTTCCTGGCGCCTGACGGCGTCAGGCAGGCTCCCTTCGCATCCCCATGTGAGGGATGTCATCTTCCAGATACCCTTCCCCTTCGGCCACGAAACCATGCTGGCCGTAAAAACCTTGCAGGTGGGCCTGTGCACCGAGCCAGATGCTGTGTGCAGGCCAGCGTGTCTCGCACTCTCTGACCGCTTGCGCCAGCAGGCGGTGACCCAGTCCGCCCCCCCGCAACTTGGGAGAGGTGACCACGCGGCCGATGGCGGCGCCGCTGTCATCACCAATGCCGGGTGCCATGATGCGGGCATAGGCCGCCAGGTGAGCACCCTCACGACCGAGCAGATGCAGCACGCCGTCACGGCGATCCAGACCGTCCAGATCCTGGAAGGGACAGGTCTGCTCCACCACGAACACCTCGGCGCGCAGGGCAAGCAGCTCATACAATTCATCCGTGGTCAGCTCGGACCAGGATTTCATACTCCAGTTCATGAATGACTCCTGTTTAATGGGGTCTGACAGCATAATCTTGCCCCCGACGAGGGGCATTAACCTTGGTTAAGTTGCCCCCCTTCTCATCCAATGCGGACATGGCCAGCAAAGAGCCGATCTCTGCCCAGGTTCATCGGCAATCCCTTCTGGCTCAACCCTGATCGCGCGTTTTCAGCCGCCTGCGGATGCGGCTCAGGCTGATGGGGGTGATCCCCAGATAGGCGGCAATCTGGTGATCCGGAACCCTGGCATCCAGCGCGGGGAAGCTTCGCAGAAAATGCTGATAGCGCGCCTCTGGGCCCCCGGTCAGCAGCAACAACTCTTTCTCCTCCTTGATGCGCAGTTGCACTTCAAGGAGATGGTGATACCAGGCGGGCCAGCAAGGGAGTCGGCGCAGATCCGCCAGCGGAAGAAGCTGCAGCCGGCAAGGCTCCAGCGCCTCCACGCTGTAGCGGGCGGGCTCACCACTGAGCAGGTGGTGGAAGTCGAGAAACTCGTCCCCCTCCCAATAGAACTCCTTGATGTACTCGCGGCCATCCGCCAGCACCACCCTGGCCCGCAGCAACCCCTCCTCCACTCTGACCAGCAGCGCCGGACTGTCACCGGCATGCCAGAGGCAGGTGCGAGGGGGCAAGGTCAGGGAGCGGACAAAAGAGAGGAGGCGCTCGGCCTCCTGCTCATCTGCAACCCGTTCCCAGACAAAGGGGGGTCTGTCGGTCATCGTCTTGTCAGACGCGGCGCTGGCGCACGGCTTCGAACAGGCAGACACCGCTCGCCACCGAGACGTTGAGGCTGGATACTGCCCCCGCCATCGGGATGCTCACCAGCTCGTCGCAATGTTCGCGGGTCAGGCGGCGCATCCCCTTGCCTTCGGCCCCCATCACCAGCGCCATGGGGCCGGTGAGTTTGGCCTGATAGAGATCGTGATCCGCCTCACCGGCGGTACCCACGATCCAGACGCCGCGCTCCTGCAGCTCGCGCAGGCTGCGGGCCAGGTTGGTGACCTGGATGAGCGGCACCACTTCGGCGGCGCCACAGGCGACCTTGCGCACCACGGACGTGAGGCCTGTGGCCTTGTCCCGCGGCACGATCACCGCATGCACCCCGGCCGCATCGGCACTGCGCAGACAGGCGCCGAGATTGTGCGGATCGGTCACCCCGTCCAGTACCAGCAGGAAGGGCGCTGTCTCTTGCGCCGCCAGACCGTCCAGCAGGCTGGCCAGGTCGTGCTCGGCCAGCTTGGGCGCTTCAATCACCTTGGCCATGATGCCCTGGTGATTGTTGCCTTCCGCCTTGTCATCCAGCGTCTTGCGGTTCACGCTCTGCACCCTGATACCGAGGGACTCCAGCTCGGCCAGCAGGGGATGCAGCCGCTCGTCATCGCGGCCCTTGAGAGCCCACACCTCGATGAAGCGCTCGGGGGTACGCTCCAGCAGCGCGGAGACGGCGTGAATGCCGTAGATCAGTTCAGTACTCATTTAGTGCTCTTGGCCTTGTCGCGAGCCTTTTTGCTCGGTCGTCTGTTGCTGGGCTTGGCACGGCCACCCTTGTCGGATTTGCCGCTCTCCTTGCCCTCTTTGCGTTTCTCGTGGCGCTGGGCGCTCTTGGCCTTCTCTTTCTTGATCTCGGCCTGCTTGCGCGCCATCTCCTTGGCGTTCTTGCCGGTGGCCTTGAGGGGCTCTTCCACCATCACGAAGTCGATCTTGCGATCGTCCAGGTTCACGCCCATCACCTTGACCCGCACCTTGTCGCCTAAACGGTAGCGACGGCGGAAGTTCTCGCCGATCAGCTGCTGGTGCAGGGGGTCGAACTGGTAGTAGTCGTTGGTGAGGGTGCTGACGTGCACCAGACCGTCGATGTGGATCTCCGCCAGACGCACGAAGAAACCAAAACCGGTGACGCTGGCGATGACGCCGTCAAACTCGTCACCCACGTGATCCAGCATGTACTCGCACTTGAGCCAGTCTGCCACGTCGCGGGTGGCATCATCGGCACGGCGCTCCGTCATGGAGCAGTGCTCGCCCATGGGGTCCACTTCTTCCAGCTGGTAGTGGTAGCCACCGCTCGGAGTCCACTTGTGACGCAGGTTGCCCTGCTGCTCCTTGGCGGTCTGGTACTTGATCGCCCGGTGCAGGATGAGATCCGGGTAGCGACGGATCGGCGAGGTGAAGTGAGCGTAGGACTTCAGGGCCAAGCCGAAGTGACCGATGTTGTCGGCCTGATAGATGGCCTGACGCATGGAGCGCAGCAGCATGGTGGAGAGCAGTTCCGCATCCGGGCGCCCTTCGAATTTGGCGGCCAGGTCGGCAAAGTCCTTCGGCTCGGGCTCCAGGCCCCCCTTGAGCTCCAGACCCAGTTCGGCCAGGAAGTCACGGAAGCCGGTCAGACGCTCCTCGCCCGGACGGTCGTGCACCCGGAACAGGGCGGCGGCCTCGTTCTTCTCGATGTAGCGGGCGGCTGCCACGTTCGCCTGGATCATGCACTCTTCGATGATCTTGTGGGCGTCATTGCGCACCAGCGGTACGATACGGTCGATCTTGCGCTGGGCGTTGAAGATGAAGCGGGTCTCCTCGCTTTCGAACTCCACCGCACCGCGTTGATGACGGGCATGCTTGAGCGCCTTGTAGAGGTTGCTCAGCTCCTCGATGTGGCCCACCAGCGGATCATACTGCTGACGCAGCTTGGGATCCCCGTCCAGGATCGCCGCTACCTTGGTGTAGGTCAGGCGAGCGTGGGAGTTCATTACCGCTTCGTAGAACTTGTAGCCGGACATGCGACCGGCGGCGGAGATGGTCATCTCGCACACCATGCAGAGCCGGTCGACCTGCGGGTTCAGGGAACACAGACCGTTGGAGAGCACCTCCGGCAGCATGGGCACCACGAACTCGGGGAAATAGACCGAGTTGCCGCGCTGATAGGCTTCGGTGTCGAGGGCCGTGCCCGGTTTCACATAGGCAGAAACGTCGGCAATAGCGACCCACAGGCGCCAGCCGCCTCCGCGCTTGGCTTCACAGAAGACGGCGTCATCGAAGTCACGGGCATCTTCCCCGTCGATGGTCACCAGCGGCAGGGCGCGCAGGTCGATGCGACCCTCTTTGGCCTTCTCCGGCACCTGCTCGCCGAGACCGGCGACCTCTTTGGTCACCTCTTCCGGCCAGGTGTGCGGAATGCCGTGGGTACGCAGGGCGATCTCGATCTCCATACCGGGCGCCATGTTCTCACCCAGGACTTCCAAGACGGTACCGACCGCATTGAAGCGGGCAGTGGCGCGCTGGTTGATGCGCACGACCACGACCTGGCTCTGGCGAGCCCCCTTGTTCTCCCCTTCCGGGATGATGATGTCCTGGCCAATGCGGCTGTCATCGGGTACCACGAAACCGACGCCGTTCTCGACGAAGTAACGACCGACGATGTCCGCCTCGCGGGATTTGAGCAGGCGCACCAGACGCGCTTCCTGACGACCCTTGCGATCGATCTCGGTCGGCTGCACCAGGGCATAGTCGCCATGCATCAGGCGCTGCATCTCGCGGTTGTTCAGGAAGAGATCCGCTCCACCACCCTCGGGGCGCAGAAAACCGAATCCATCTTTGTGGCCAAGCACATAGCCTTTGACCAGATTCAGGCGATCCGGCAGGGCGTAACATTGGTTGCGGGTGAACACGAGCTGCCCGTCGCGCTCCATGGCGCGCAGACGACGTCGCAAGGCTTCCAACGGCTCTTCATCGGTCAGCTTGAGGACCTTGGCCAGCTCTTCCCGGGACATGGGTTTCTCATGGCCCTTGATGAGCTCCAGCAGCATCTCGCGACTGGCGATGGGGTTTTCGTATTTTTCGGCCTCGCGTTGGAGGAAAGGATCTTTTTGAGACATAAGCAGGCCTTAGGGTAGGTAATAACGCAGACATTATATCGGAGGGGGGAGCTAATGGCATCCATCGACTGCCTTTTGGCCATTCTCTCTGTCATACTGGACACAGTTTGCAGGTATGTGAGACTCGGAACTCATGAGCAAGGACTCGTTCGCCCAATCTGCCGCCTATTTGAAACAGGCGGTTCCCCTGATGATCAAGTATCAAATTCCCACCACGCCGAACAACTATCACCTTTGGTACAGCTATGTCTCCGGCGACATGCCCGAACTCAACCATGCCGTCGATCAGGCGATAAAACAACAGGGGACCTTCTCCCTGACCACCTGTGAGCGTCTCTACCACCAGCACCTTGCGGCTCAGGACGAGCAGCAGATCGAGGCGATGAAACTCAATCTGGCGGCCATGGCCAGCGAGCTGAGTCACTCGATGCAGGATGCCATCTCCGATACCGGGCTGTTTCAGGAGATGCTCGACAAGAGTTTCGACAAGCTGAGCAAGATAGACGACGAGGGGCTCAGCCTGGAAGACACCATGGGGATCCTGCGGGATCTCGTGCGCGAGTCGCGTGACGTACGCATGTCCACCCTCCACTTTCGCAACCAGCTCAGCAGCGCCGAGAAAGAGATAAAGGAGCTGAAACAGGCCCTGAACGAGACGAGGAAGCTGGCCACCGAGGACCCGCTCACGTCTCTGCTCAATCGACGCGCCTTCGATCTCGAGATGGACAGCCTCATCCGTAGCAAGCAACCCTTCTCCCTGATCCTGACCGATATCGATCGCTTCAAGAACTTCAACGACGAATACGGACATCTGCTGGGGGACCAGGTGCTGCGCATCGTCGGCAAGCGCCTGCGAGAGGCCAGCAAGGAGGGCATAACCGCCTATCGTCTGGGGGGTGAGGAGTTTGCCCTCTTGGTGCCAAACCGCGCCCTGGCGCTGACCCGCCAGATGGCCGAGAGCCTGCGTCGCGTCATCGAGCGGATGTCGATTCTGGATCGCAAATCCGGGCGACGCATCGATCACATCACCGCCTCGTTCGGCGTGGGGGAATACATCCCCCAGGAGACGGCAGACACCCTGATCGAGCGTACCGACAAGCTGCTCTACAAGGCCAAGGAGCTGGGACGCAATCGGGTGATGCCACTGCCCTCCTGATCCCACCAGATGCAAAAAGGCCGGTCATTGACCGGCCTTTTTCATGCTTCCCTTCTCGGGATCAGAGGCTTTTCAGCTTCTCTTCCGGCAGGGCCAGCTCGTCATTGTGGTTGACACCGATACCGCGCTCCAGCACATGGCGGGCGATGGCATGGGCCTCTTCCAGCGAGTGCATGCTGTAAGTACCGCACTGGTATTCGTTCAGCTCGGGGATCTTGCCCTGATCCTGCACGGTCAGCACGTCGCTCATGGCGGCCTGCCAGGCAGCGCCAACACGGGCTTCATCCGGCGCACCGATCAGACTCATGTAGAAGCCGGTGCGGCAACCCATGGGAGAGATGTCGATGATCTCCACCCCATTCCCATTGAGGTGGTCACGCATGAAGCCGGCAAACAGATGCTCCAGAGTATGGATGCCGCGCTCGGAGAGGATCTCCTCGTTCGGCACGCAGAAACGCAGGTCGAACACGGTGATGGTGTCCTTGTTCGGGGTCTGCATGGTCTTCGCCACCCGCACTGCCGGGGCGGCCATGCGGGTATGGTCGACGGTAAAACTGTCCAATAACGGCATTTCTGACTCCTGATTTGGTTACCAGAACCAGCCCCCGCTGGAGAGCTGATCCTTGCATTGTCGATACTGGGCACCGTAGCGCTGGGCACGGGCCTCCACCTTGCGGGAGACCTTCATCAGCCATCCCTTGCTGCGGTAGCTGCCACGTCGGTAGCCCCCCCAGCCTTCGTGATAATTGAGATACTGGCCATAGGCATCCCACTTGGACGTGCCGTTGAGCCGCTGTGCCTTGTGAGTGTACCAGCCCATGAAATCGATGGCGTCGGCAAAGTCGTCGCGATCGCTCCAGCCGTTGCCGGTTTCCCGCTGGTAGTCGGCCCAGGTTTCGTCTTTCACCTGGGCATAGCCGTAGGCTGAACTGGCCCGCCCGGTGGGGATGAAGAGGAAATACTGCATCGGCGGCTGGGCATCGTGCACGAAGGAGGACTCCTGGTACATCATGGCCATCACTACCTGGACAGGTGTCCCCCACTTCTCGTTCATCTTGAGCGCCGCCTCGTGCCATTCGGGTTTCTCCCGAAAGATCTGGCACAGGTTTTCCGGCTGTGCCGGCGGCCGGGTACTGCACGCGGTGAGTGCCATCAAGCACGCCGCCACGACCCCGATACGGTACAACGACATCAGGGCAACAGACTCTTGCTGTTCATCACAGGGCACATCCACCACATCAGATCGCGTCTTCGTTCTCTTCACCAGTACGAATACGAATGACGCGTTCCACCTCGCAGACGAAGATCTTGCCATCGCCGATCTTGCCGGTACGCGCTGTGTTCTGAATGGCTTCCAGGCAGGCATCGAGATCCTCGTCCTGCACCACCAGCTCCACCTTGACCTTGGGCAGGAAGTCGACCATGTACTCGGCACCGCGATAGAGCTCGGTATGGCCCTTCTGGCGGCCGAACCCCTTGACCTCGGACACTGTCATGCCGTTGATGCCGATCTCGGCCAGGGCCTCGCGCACATCGTCCAGCTTGAACGGTTTGATGATGGCTTCAATCTTCTTCATGGTGACTCCTTACCAGTTCTGTTTGCCGAACCCGGACGTGATGGGATAGCGGCGGTCCTTACCAAAGTTGCGGGCCGTGATGCGGGGGCCGACGGCGGCCTGACGGCGCTTGTATTCGTTGAGATCCACCAGGCGGATCACCTTGCGTACCACCGCCTCTTCGAAACCTTCCGCCACCATGTCGGCGACAGACGCATCCTCTTCCACGTAGCGCTTGAGGATGGCATCCAGGATGTCATAGGGGGGCAGGCTGTCCTGGTCCACCTGATCCGGTGCCAGCTCGGCCGACGGGGGACGATCGATGACCCGCTGCGGGATCACGTACTCCACGCTGTTGCGATATTCGCACAGCTTGAAGACCAGGGTCTTGGGGACGTCCTTGAGCACATCAAAGCCACCCGCCATGTCGCCATACAGCGTGGCGTATCCCACAGCCATCTCGCTCTTGTTGCCAGTGGTCAGCACGATACGGCGGCGCTTGTTGGACAGCGCCATCAAGAGCACACCGCGGCAGCGGGCCTGCAGGTTCTCTTCGGTGGTGTCGCGGGTTGTCCCCTCAAACAGAGGAGCCAGCTGGGTCATGAAGCCTTCGAACATGGGTTCGATGGAGATGATGTTGAACTCCACCCTCATCCGCTCGGCCTGCTCCTTGGCATCCTCCACGCTCATTTGGGCGGTGTAGCGGAACGGCATCATCACCGCCTGCACCTTGTCCGCCCCGATGGCGTCGGCCGCAATGGCCAGGGTCAGCGCCGAGTCGATACCACCGGAGAGGCCCAGCACGGCGCCCTGAAAACCGTTCTTGGTGACATAGTCGCGCACCGCCAGCACCAGGGCCTGATAGGTCTCGGCCAACGGCTCCAGCGGCGCGGCGGGTTCCCGCTCCTTCACCGGCTGACCATCAGCAAAGCGCACCAGCGCCAGCTCTTCGGCAAACGGAGCAAGCTTGTGGGTCAGCTCGCCCTGGCTGTTGAACACTTTGGAGCAGCCGTCGAAGATCAGCTCGTCCTGGCCGCATACCTGGTTGAGGTAGATGAGCGGCAGGCCGGTCTGATCGCAGCGTTCCGCCATCAGTTCGCGGCGGATCCAGGGTTTTTCCTGATCATAAGGAGAGGCATTGATGGTGAGCAGCAGCTCGGCCCCCGCCGCCTTGGCGGCCAGCGCCGGACCCGGCTGCCAGAGATCTTCGCAGATGAGCAAACCCAGCTGATGGCCACGGAATGGCACCACACAGGTATCGGTCGCCGCAGTGAAGTAGCGCTTCTCGTCGAACACCCCGTAGTTGGGCAAGTCCTGTTTGAAATAACGTGCCCGCAGTTGTCCGCGCTCATAGAGAGACGCCGTATTGTAAAGCGCCCCCTCTTCGCACCAGGGATGGCCCACCAGAATGGCACATTGTCCCTGCCATGCCGCGATGCGGGACAGAGCGGCCTCGACCCGGATCATCAGGTCGGCGCGCAACAGCAGATCCTCAGGCGGGTATCCTGTCAGGGCCAGCTCGGAGCAAACCAGCAGATCGGCCCCTTGCTGATCGGCCAGGGCTGCTGCCGCCAGTACCTTGTCACAGTTATCTTCGATGGCGCCTACCGTCAGATTTAACTGGGCAAGCATCAGAGAGAGGGCTTTTGCCATGGCGATGCATCTTGAATTCGAAAATGATGGGGAATAATAAAGAAAAGGCGCTGGCTGTGCCAGCGCCTTGGCTCCCTCAGCAAGCCTTAGGGAGAACAGGTCAGGTTTGCGGCATTGGTGACGCCGTTGTTTACCAGCAAGGTACAGGGACCGCTGATGACCTGACCGCTGGCTGGCGGAGTCATGGGGATACTCAAAGAACTCGGCTTAAGCAAGAAGGTCGAGTTGCCCGAGTAGGAGAAGTTCACCACCAGAGTGCTGTTCTGCTCAGCCGTGCAAGTATAGATTGCCGTCTGGTTGTCGCTGCTCGGCTTGTCTATCTGGCAAGTGGCCCCGGAGGTCGAGGTATTCATCGACAGGTTATTGAAGACATTTTTCTTGCAGGCGATAGGGGTCGGATCATTGTTCTTGGTTTTCTCCAGGCACTGTACCTTGCCTGTGACCGTCAGCAGAGGCTGCGTGACAATCCCAGAGTCAATCTTGACGGCCAACTCTGTACTGAGAGCCAGGCTCTGATCCCTTGGTGAAATCAGCGTAGCGGTAATCCCCGAGTTACCCTGATAAACGGTGGCCCTGACCTTCACGTTTTGCAGCACCTGGTTACTGTCCTTGGTGGATTTCTTGGCAACCAGATAACCACGGCTGTAACTGCCGAAGTAATAGTTATTGAGATCCACTATGGTATCGACCGGTTCATTGCTGACGGTGGCATAGTCGGTCACGGCCCCCCCGAGCTGGCCACTGAGCGGTGTCATGGACCACTCAGCCAACATGGTCAGGTTGATATCCTGAAATGGCACCTTGGCCAGATAACCAGTGACACTGGTGTCTATCCCGGTCAGATAGGTAGGATTCAGAACATCGACATATATTCCACGGGCAATCAGCTGGCGCGTGCCGGTATTGATCGTGATCCCCGTAACGGCGTCCCCACCAGGCGCAACGTTGGCAGGAATCTGAAGCCATGTGGGAAAATCACTTATCGCAGGCGCGCTCACCGTCGGGGTCGAGGTCCAGTTCAGGGTCTGTTTCTGCCAGTCGATATAAGCCTTGACCACATACTGGATGTAATTCTGGTAACTGACCTGATTCGCCGCCTTGGCCAAGAAATCCGAGGTAGTGACAATAACCTGGACCAGGTTCCAATCAGGGAGGGAGCGATAGTACCCATCCAGTCGCACAAACCGGCAAGCATCCACATAGGTGCCGCTGGCCGCTACGGACAGGGCGCTGTTATAGCGCTGCCTACTGGTATTGAGCGGTGCGTAGTAGCTGAGAAAACTTCCTCCCGAACCATCAAAATGATCTTTGCAGCAGCTTGTGCAGAGCGCTGGCTGATTATTGCCGCTGACTGTTCCGGTCTGCTTGGTCTGTTGTGCCCCTGTCTTCCAATAGAGCTGGCTGGTGGCAGTACTGTAGGGCTGGCCCGGCAGATAGGCACTCAAAGTGGAACCATAAGTGCAGGCGCAACTTACCGAGCTGATATCTTGCTGGATTTGCTGGGTATTTCCCTGGTTTGCAGGCTGGTAGGTCACTGTTTCAAACTGCACCTCCTTGCCGACAGTGTTGTTTTTGGCCACCACTGTTGGAGAAGGTTTGCTGGTTTCCTGTCTGCTGCCGTTGCCGAGATCGATTGAGATCACGTCCGGCGCAACCCCCGGGGTGTAATTGATCTTCGGCCCTGTCCGAGCTGTATCCAACCCCCCATTCAACTGTTCCACGGTCAATGATTCAGTGGGGGAGACATAACCCGTAAGCGCGACCGAGGTAGTCACCCCTTCGCTGTTGGTCCAGCTCACTGTGGTATTGATCTGCTTTCGCCCAGGGTAGTTCAGCAAATACCCTGCAGGAGCCGTGTTCTGCCATGCAGAAGTGGCTCCGTTCCAATATTGGTTGACCACAGTCCAGGCCAACGTGTAGCTGTCGCCAGACTGGCTCTTGGTCGTATTGCCACTCGCAATGGCCGTATAGGCAGTGAGCGGGGCCGTCGCCGTCACCAGACTGTTGAAGTTACGAAATTCCTCGATCTTGGATTCTGCGAGTCGCATGGCAATTTCATAACGCCGCCCATCCTGGGAGGCCGTCAGGGTCGACTTCGACAGCATCACCAGCCCGACCACCCCCACCCCCAGCACAACCAGGGTTACCAGTATCTCAAACAGGCCAAATCCTTTTTGCCGTTTCATTTACTTGTCCTCTACCAGTCGCGCCAGCTGCCCGGCACCTGTTTAAGAGTCTGGAAGGCGGCGCCTGTCCTGATATTGCTCAGTGCGGCCTCATCATATTTAGCATCATAGGTACCATTGGCCTTGCCCAGCTCAAAGTTGGCAGCCAAAGCACCGTTTACGATGGCCCCGCCAGTGAGCTTGATATCCGTGGTTGCCGTAGCTGGATGTGAAGAGTACGCAAATACCAGCCCGTACAGTTGACGGTTACCATTGATGGTCAGGCTGCCATCCTTGATGATCAACACAACAGGGGCAGATTGAGTACCGATATTGGAGCCGGGATTGCAATCACCATTGACAATGACAAGCCCCGTCGTCGTCGGCCCCAGACCATTGCAATTATTGACTATCTGGTTGGCTCTTGACTCTATGTTGGCCCAGCCAGCGGCATCGTCATTCTCATTGAACAGATACCACACCAAGTCGGTTGGAAAATCGGGATCGCTATCCTTGATATCCGACTGCTTATTGCCCGGTTGGCTAATATTGGCACTGCAGCCACCGGCGTAATCACCCTGATGGCAGGTCTGGCCGGACCCCGTATTCAGATCTACATAATCATTGGTCCAGATGGAAAGCGGTACTCCGGGCCCCCCTCCATTGGGATTGGCAACAACGGTAAAGTTACCCCCGACCGCCATTCCCCCTGCGACAGTCAGAGGCGCGGCAGGTGTCCCTGCCAGCACGTTGCTTTGCACATATCGAGCCTCGACAGCCGCCTGCGCCTGGCTGTTGCTCAGGCTGGCCGCAGAGCGAATCCGGATAGGTGCGATGGGCGTGGTACTCCCAGCCACCACGGGAAAGGGAGTTATGCATTCGACCATCAGGGTATAAGTCCCCCCCGCACCTGATGGAGAAAACGAGTTCCCTGACCAAGCGGGCAGCAAAGAGGGGCAAGATGAACCTTCAGCAGATAGTCGACCAAAGCCATAGGACAACCCCTGTTCTGCCAAGGCCATCACTTGACGATAGAGGGTTTCATTCAATGTGATGCGACGATCGGCCACCAGCAGCTTGCCCACCAGCAGGGTGACTGCCAGCAGGATCAACAACAGGATCAGTGTGACGGTGAAAGTCGTAAAACCGGACTGGATTCTCATATCAGTATCCGTCATTGCGCAACTTGATATCACGCTGCAAGTTCAAGGTCAGCTCAGTATTGTCCTTGTAGCGGCCCGAAATGTTGAGTTGAATTGCCCTGGCACCGCTCACCTGACTGCTGGAAAGCAGACGATAAGTAAGCTGGGTTATTTCTATGGTGTTATCGGTCGAAATGAGGCTACCGCTATTACAAGTGGGACTGGCCCCCGTAGCGAGTTTGACTCCCTTATCTCCGCTACTGTAACTATAAAGCCGAGTTTCCAAGCTGCTGGACGGGCTGTTGTTCAGCACACCGTTTTCATTGTCATCATAACTGATCCTGATGCAGCGATAGATGTTGGAACCTGTTGCGGTTTCATCCATCAGGTCGGTGCTCGCATCGAAATAGAAGGGGGATGGGAGTGCACCAGATGCCAATCGAGTCGAGGTAGCGGCACTGGCATCATAACCTGCCCGCTCGATATCGCGGGCCATCATGTCGGTGATCGCCTGAACCTCCTGATTGAGTCGACTCACCTTCATGGCCGTGCCATTTGCCCTGAGAATCGTCGCGAAAAGCGTCGTCACCGCAGCCACCAGTAGCAAGCCCGCCACCATGGAAACCATCAACTCCACCAGACTGAAGCCTGCATGTCGCCTCAACATGTCGGCACCCCGCTCACATTGCTGACGGCACAGGTACGAACCCGTCCAACATTGTTGGTAACGACCCGCATGGCGTAGCTACCGGATGAGATGGCGATGTTACCAGCCGTCAGCGTTCCTCTGCGAGGAGAAATATTGAGCGGCCTGATATTGGTCGCCGACTCACTGTAACTCGCCACCAGAGTGATACCGGGGAATTCGCTGGCATTCACCCCTTTTCGCCCCTCGATGCTGGAACAAGCATCGGCACAGCTATTGCAGCTACCGTCGATATGCACCCGGTAGCACCAGTTACTGGTACCACTATTGAATAGCAGCAGATTGAGCGTCTGATTGCGTTTGACCGCCTCGGATTTGAGCAACATGACATCGGTATAGATAGCCTGTGTGGCAGCCCTCACCATCTGCTCCTGCCGCAATGACTGATAGCTGGGCAAGGCAACGGCAAGCAGCAATGCAGCCACCGTCATTGCCAGTAACAGCTCAATCAGGGTGAAACCGGAAACACGTCCTGCTGTGCGCATCATTTAGCCCAAGACTCCTTTCTTTTTGCCCATGCCAGTAGAGCCCACCGTCAGTACTATTCTATAGTATCAAACCGTTTCCAGAGCGTGCCGCCCATGAGAACCAAACAATCAGGTATTACATTGCTGGAGCTGCTGGTTGTGGTGGCTGTCGTCGCCATCCTGGCGGCTGTAGC
The DNA here is from genome assembly GCF_013168745.1 of Aeromonas sp. TW 6. Classification (NCBI taxonomy): domain Bacteria; kingdom Pseudomonadati; phylum Pseudomonadota; class Gammaproteobacteria; order Aeromonadales; family Aeromonadaceae; genus Aeromonas; species Aeromonas sp. TW 6. The sequence continues at coordinate 40,946 of NZ_JABERS010000005.1, forward strand.
CTACCCGAGCTTTACCGATGGGTTGCATAAGTCTCGTCGCGCCGAGGCAATCAAGGGCCTGCTGAGCATGCAGCTCAAGCAGGAGGAATTTCGCATATCCAATACGAGTTATAGCGGAACACCAGCTCAAGTGGGTAACCCAACAAGCGATTACTACACCTTCACCATCTCTGGCGCTACCGCTACGGTTTATACCCTGATAGCCACAGCCAAAGGCAGCCAAAGCAATGATTCAGGCTGTACTACTCTGACCCTCAACAAGGCCGATACCAAGACGCCATCTGACTGTTGGAAGTAACTCACTGCGGACCAGTTACACCGAAGCCACAAGCTGATTCGACTGCGTAGTCAGTTTCGTGTTTTGGATCAATGAGTTAAATGATGTGGCCCCAGCGTCAGCTGGATAGACAAGAGTGCTATGGTGACCATCGGCTTGATGAGCGTGAAACCAAGGTGCGCAAACATCCTGTTATGCACAGTGCCAAGCCCTCCGTAAGTTCCATCCATGTTGGGGTCGGCATCAGGAAATGTCGAAATTTCAACCAGAACTATCGACATTGTTAATGGCAAAGCAGGCTTCAAACGAGAACACCCGCTGCTTTTATTATGGAAAACGAAACGCTAGTCACAAAAATGCCGGCGCTGGGCCGGCATTTCTATTAGAGGATACGAAGTTCGGGGGGGACCTCAAACACCACGTTTTCCTCGCGACCCGGATGTTCGGTCACTATCTTGCCCCCCAGCTCGCGCAGGCGACCAATGACGTTCTGTACCAGCACGTCGGGTGCAGAAGCCCCTGCCGTCACCCCGATACGTTCCACACCGTCCAGCCACTGTGTCTCAATCATGGAGGCATCATCGATGAGGTAGGCACGAGCCCCCACCTTCTCGGCCAGCTCCCGCAGGCGATTGGAGTTGGAGGAGTTGCGCGATCCCACCACCAGCATGGCGTCCACCAGCCCGGCCATCTCCCGCACCGCATCCTGGCGGTTCTGGGTGGCGTAGCAGATGTCATCCTTGCGCGGCCCCTGGATCTTGGGGAAGTGCGCACGCAAGGCATCGATGACGTCTGACGTCTCATCCACGCTGAGTGTCGTCTGGGTGACGAAACAGAGGTCGTCCGGGTTCTTCACCTTGAGTTTGGCCACATCTTCCGGCGTCTCCACCAGATACATGCCACCCTCACTGTTCTCGTACTGTCCCATGGTGCCGATCACCTCGGGGTGGCCGGCATGGCCGATGAGCACGGCTTCGGAGCCCTTGCGACTGGCGCGATGGACCTCCATGTGCACCTTGGTCACCAGCGGACAGGTGGCATCGAACACCTTGAGAGCGCGGGATTTGGCCATCTCGCGCACGACCTTGGCGACACCGTGAGCGGAGAAGATGACGATGCTGTCATCCGGCACCTCATCCAGCTCCTCCACGAAGACGGCACCCGCCTCCTTGAGCTTGTTCACCACGTAGCGGTTGTGCACCACCTCATGGCGGACATAGATGGGGGCACCGAACTTCTCCAGCGCGCTCTCGACGATGCTGATGGCCCGGTCGACACCGGCACAGAAGCCACGGGGGTTAGCCAGCAGGATATCCATCAGTTCACCTTCTCCTCGTCATCAACCCCCAGGATCTCCACCTCGAAGGTGACAGTGTGACCGGCCAGGGGGTGGTTGAAATCGACCGTGACCGACATCCCTTCCACCGCCCGGATGATCCCGGGCAGTTCGCTGCCGTTGGGCTGGTCGAACAGAATGATGGTACCCACCTTGGGCTCAACTTCGTTACCGAATTTGGCGCGATCGAGATGGTAGATGTTGTCAGGATTGGAAAGGCCGAACGCCTCTTCCGGCGCCAGGGTAAAGCTCTTGCTCTCCCCTTCGCGCAGCCCCAGCAGGCATTGCTCGAAGCTCGGCGTCAGGCTGCCGTCTCCCATCCGCAGACGGGCAGGCTTGCCGTGCAGCGCCGTGCTGTCGGCCACCGAGCCATCTTCCAGTTTGATAGAGAAATGGAACAGCACGCTGCTGTCCGCAACAATCAGCTGGCTCATGAGGTCGCGTCCTGTTTTTTCTCGCCACGGAAGCCGTCCAGCACGATCATGGCGGCACCGATGAAGATGAAGCTGTCAGCCAGGTTGAACGCCGGCCAATGGGCGCGCTGCCAATAGAAGTCGAGGAAGTCGACCACATGGCCCAGCACCAGCCGGTCAAACACGTTGCCGAGCGCCCCGCCGATGATCAGGCTGTAGGCGATACCGCTCCAGCGCTGGGTGACCGACTGCTTGCGCAGCCAGTGGATCAGCAGGCCACAGATGGCGAACGCCAGCACGGCGAAGAACCAGCGCTGCCAGCCTCCCTGATCCGCCAGGAAGCTGAAAGCAGCGCCCTTGTTGTAGACATGGACCAGGTTGAAGAAGGGGGTGATCTCCACCCCCGGGTAGCCAAATGGCAGCAGTTTGACCACGGCGAGCTTGCTCGCCTGGTCCAGAACAAAGGCCAGCACTGCCAGCCACAGCCAACGCAGGCCGCTTTTATGTTGAGTCATGTTCATCAGGCAAATTGACGCGTTTCGCCGTCACCCTCGACGTTGGTGACGCAGCGGCCACAGATCTCTTCGTGACCCGCGATGGTACCCACGTCCTCTACATGGTGCCAGCAGCGGTCGCACTTGGCTGCAGCTGACTGGGCCACGCAGAGCCACAGGTCATCGCGCTCGGTCGCCACGGCCTCTGCCGGTGCGACATCGACGCTGACGACCTTGGCCTTGGAGGTGAGCAAAACGAAGCGCAGCTCATCGGCCAGGGCGTTCAGACGCGCGGCCAGCTCAGGCTTGGCGAACAGGGTCAGCTCGGCCTGCAGAGAACCGCCGATGCGCTTCTCGCCACGGGCCACTTCCAGCGCCTTGTTCACTTCACCGCGCACGGTGAGGATCTCGGCCCAGAACTCGTCGTTCAGCACTTCGCCCGCTTCAAGCCCGAACAGGCCGTCGTACCACTCCTCGGTGAAGACGAATTCGCCGCGCTCACCCGGCAGCAGGGCCCAGATCTCGTCGGCGGTGAAGCTCATGATGGGCGCCATCCAGCGCACCATGGCTTCGGCAATGTGATAGAGGGCGGTCTGGCAGGAGCGACGGGCCAGGCTGTCGGCCTTGGCGGTGTACTGACGATCCTTGATGACGTCCAGATAGAAGGAACCCATCTCGATGGAGCAGAACTGCATCAGCTTCTGGGTCACGCCGTGGAAGTTGTACTCGTCGAACGCGGCCACGATCTCGGCCTGTACCGCTTTGGCACGGCCCACTGCCCAGCGATCCACCACCACCATGTCGGCAGGCGCCACCATGTCGGTCGCCGGATTGAAACCGTTCAGGTTGGCCAAGAGGAAACGGGCAGTGTTGCGGATACGACGATAGGCGTCGGCGGAGCGCTTGAGGATCTCGTCGGAGACGGTCATCTCACCGGTGTAGTCAGTGCTCGCTACCCACAGACGCAGGATGTCGGCACCCAGCTTGTTCATCACGTCCTGAGGGCTTACCACGTTGCCGATGGACTTGGACATCTTGCGGCCCTGACCATCCACGGTGAAGCCGTGAGTCAGCACCTGGTTGTAGGGAGCCTTGTCTTTCATCGCCACGCCGATCATCAAGGATGACATGAACCAGCCACGGTGCTGGTCAGAGCCTTCCAGATACATGTCGGCCGGCTTGCCGTTGAACTCGGGACGGGCATCGACCACGGAGGCATGGGTAGAGCCGGAGTCAAACCAGACGTCCAGGGTGTCGGGTACCTTCTCGTAGTTGTCGGCATCGACGCCCAGTAGCTCGGCCTTGTCCAGATCCCACCAGGCCTGGATGCCGGACTGCTCGACCCGCTTGGCTACCTCTTCCATCAGGCGCACGGAATCCGGGTGCAGCGCCTGGGTATCCTTGTGAACGAACAGGGAGATGGGCACGCCCCAGGTACGCTGACGGGAGATACACCAGTCGGGACGGTTCTCGACCATCGCCTGGATGCGGTTCTTGCCCCAGGCCGGGACCCAGCCACTCTGGCCATGCTGGGCAATGCCCTCTTTCTCGATACGCTCGATCTCTTCCAGTGCGCGCTGCCGAAGACCCTTCTGCTCCATGCTGATGAACCACTGGGGGGTGGCACGGAAGATGATCGGGGTCTTGTGACGCCAGCAATGCGGGTAGGAGTGGTTGAACACCTTGTGATGCAGCAGGGCGCCGCGCTCGGTCAGCACCTCGACCACGGCCGCATTGGCCTTGAACACGTGCTGGCCGGCAAACAGTTCGGTATCCGGCAGATAGACGCCGTTGCTGCCAACCGGGTTGGCGACTTCCAGACCGTACTTCTGACCGACCACGAAGTCTTCCTGACCGTGACCAGGGGCGGTGTGCACCGCGCCGGTACCGGCGTCCAGAGTGACGTGGTCACCCAGCACCACAGGCACGTCGAAGCTGTAGAAGGGGTGGTTGAAGCGCAGCAGCTCGAGTGCGGCACCCTTGGCGTAGCCCAGGTTGTGGAAGTGCTCGATGCCGGCGCGATCCATCACATCCTTCACCAGCTCGGCGGCCAGGATCAGACGCTCGGGATTGTCGCCCTCAACCTGCACCAGTGCGTAGTCGAGATCGGCATGCATGGCGATGGCGCGGTTGGCCGGCAAGGTCCACGGGGTGGTCGTCCAGATCACGGCAGAGAGCGCGCCCTTGCCGGTGTGGCCTTCGGCGCAATCAAACTTGGCGGCAACAGCAGCCTCGTCGACGGCCTTGAAGCGCACGTCGATGGAGGGGGAGTTCTTGTCGTAGTACTCCACTTCCGCTTCAGCCAGCGCGGAGCCGCAATCGGTACACCAGTGCACCGGCTTGGAGCCTTTGTGCAGGTGGCCGTTTTCAACGATCTTGGCCATGGAGCGGATGATGTTGGCTTCGGTCCCAAAATCCATGGTCAGGTAGGGGTGTTCCCAGTCACCCAGCACGCCCAGACGGATGAAGTCGGTCTTCTGCGCTTCGATCTGGGTTTTGGCGTATTTGCGGCACTCGGCGCGGAACTCGGCGGCGGAAACCTTCTCGCCCGGCTTGCCGACCATGCCTTCCACTTTCAGCTCGATGGGCAGACCGTGGCAATCCCAGCCCGGTACATAGGGGGAATCGAAGCCAGAAAGGCCTTTGGACTTGATGATGATGTCTTTGAGGATCTTGTTGACCGAGTGACCGATGTGAATGCTGCCGTTCGCATAGGGGGGGCCATCGTGCAGAATGAAAGAAGGCTTGCCCGCTTTGGCGCGGCGAATGGCGCCGTAAAGATCCTGATCGTACCAACGTTTCAACATGTTGGGTTCGCGTTTGGCCAGATCGCCACGCATCGGAAACTCGGTTTCCGGCAGATTCAGGGTGTGTTTATAGTCGCTCATCAGTCCTGGGTTCCCTTCTTTTCTAAAAGAGTGCTGGGTAAATGAAATTGTGGCAGCCCGAACCAGGCTCGGGCCGCCAGGGCATCTCGTTCGATCTGCTCTTTCAAGGCGGTGAAAGAGTCAAATTTCTGCTCTTCGCGCAGCTTGTGGCGAAGCAGCACCTTGACCTGCTGACCATATAGATCACCAGAAAAATCAAATAGATGTACTTCCAATCTGGCTTGTGTACCGCTCAAAGTCGGACGTACACCCACATTGGCGACGCCGGGGAAAGTCTTGCCGGAACATATCACTTCCACCGCAAACACGCCACCGACCGGGACAACCTGGCGTTTGAGGGCCAGATTCGCGGTGGGAAAACCTATGGTGCGCCCCAGCTTATCGCCGTGGGCCACCCGGCCGCTGATGGCATAGGGGCGACCGAGCATCAGCTCCACCTCCGCCATGCGGCCCGCTTTGAGGGCCTCACGCACCAGGGTGCTGCTGACCCGCTGGCGGGAAAGCTGGAAACTCTGGGTGCTGATCACCTCGAACCCGAAGCGCCGACCGGCCTCCTCCAGCAGGTGGAAGTCCCCTTCCCGCCCCTTGCCGAAGCGAAAATCGTCGCCGACCACCAGATAGTGCACGCCGAGTTTCTCCACCAGCAGTTGCTCGATGAAGGTGCTGGCCACCTGCTCGGCAAAACGATGGGTGAAACGCACGCAGAGCATGCGATCGATCTGCATTCCCTTGAGGGCTTCGTACTTCTCCCGCCAACGGCTGAGACGGGCGGGCGCGGCACTGCCCGCAAACAGCTCCAGCGGCTGGGGTTCGAACAACATGACACAGGCCGGCAGGCCAAGTTGGGCGGCCTTCTCCTGCAAACGGGCCAACACTGCGTGGTGCCCCTGATGAACCCCATCGAAGTTGCCTATGGTCAATACACAGCCCCGGTGACGGGGCTTGATATTGTGAATGCCGCGAATAAGCTCCATCAGTGCCTTGTGCGTTGCTGCCATGGAAATCGGCGGATTATATATCAGGCAGCAGGCAGGGTCAGCCCTGCCGTTGACCCGATTTAGCCATCCCACTCGCTTCTCGGACTTGGCCAGGAGCATCGCACCTCGTTGGCGGGCCAACCCGACAGCCCCTGAGACCGCCCCCATCGACCCTGTACTGTCCCCTCCCTTGCAGCTGGCTCCTTATTGCTGACCGGCTCTCAGGTGCCGTGGCCGGATCCCCAATGCCAAAAGGACAATGCCATACAGCGCTCCGCCCAGGCAGAGCAGCAGGGTCAACTCCAGGCTGGCCTTGCCCATGCTCCAGGCCCCCCATTGGGCGAGATCCGGTGACAGATAGGCCAGAAGCCCCCCCATCAAGACCGTTGCCGCCAAGAGCTTGAGGCAGAACAGCCCGGTGTTGCGGGAAGGGCGATAAACATCCTGCTGATAGAGCCCCTTGAACAGCAGTACGGCGTTAAGGGTGCCGGAGCAGGCAGTGGCGAGAGCCAGCCCCACGTAGCCGAGCGGATAGATGAAGATGAGGTTGCACACCATGTTGGCAACCATGGCCATGATGCCGATACGCACCGGCGTCCTGGTGTCCTGGCGGGCGTAATAACCGGGGGCCAGCACCTTGATGAGCATCAAGGAGAGCAGCCCCGTGGTGGAGGCCAGCAGGCTCGCACTGGACATGCTCACCTCGTGCAGACCGAACTCACCGCGCATGAAAAGTACCCGCAGTATGGGCTCGCGCAGTACGGCGATGCCGACCATGGCTGGCAAGCCGAGCAGCATCACCATGCGCACCCCCCAATCCATGGTGCGAGAGAAATCAGCCGGATCCGCATCCACGTGTTTTCTGGCCAGGGCAGGCAGGATCACCGTGCTGATGGCCACCGCAAAGAGGCCGAGGGGAAACTCCAGCAACCTGTCCGAGTAATAGAGATAGCTGATGGCACCGGTAGCCAGAAACGAGGCCAGCATGGTGTTGATCAGCAGGTTGATCTGGCTGACCGACACGCCGAACAGGGCCGGGATCATCAGGGTACGGATCTTCACCACCCCGGGATGGTGCCAACCCCACTTGGGCCAGACCAGCATGTTGAGCTGGCGCAGAAAAGGATACTGGAACAAAAACTGGACCAGACCGCCGAGGAAGACACCGATCGCCAGGGAGATCTCGGGGCGCTCCATCAAGGGCGCGATCCACCAGGCCGCTGCAATCATGGTGATGTTGAGGAACACCGGCGTGAAGGAGGACACGGCAAAACGGCCAAAGGTATTGAGAATGGCCCCCGCCATGGCGGTGAAGGTGATGAACCAGAGATAGGGGAAGGTGATCTTGAGCATCAGACTGGCCAACTCGAACTTCTCCGCCGCCGGTCCGCCATGCAGCCAGTCCCAGAACCAGCCCCAGCCAAAGAGGGCCGTCAGGACACCGGAACCCAGCACCCCGAGCAAGGTGACCACGGTGACGATACCACCCAGGGTGCCCGCCACCGCCGCCAGCAACTCGCGAACCGCCTGCTCGTCACCGTTTTTCTTGTACTCCGTCATCACGGGCACGAAGGCCTGGTTGAATGCCCCTTCGGCAAAGAGACGGCGCAAGAAGTTGGGAATGCGATTGGCGAAGAAGAAGACGTCTGAGGCCACCCCGGCACCGAGCAAATTGGCGATGACCACATCGCGCACCAAGCCCATCACACGGGATGCCAGCGTCATTCCGGACACAATCATGCCGGATTTGATCAATTTCTTACTCAAGACGGGGCCTCTGGAACTGTCGGAAAGAAAAGAATGCTGTTAGAATCGGCCGACAGTTTAACCGTCTCCCATCTGACACACCACCGGGGGGCGGTGTTTATTTGCACAAATCATTTGACAATATGTGGTTGGGAAGGCATATTTCCGGGCCTTTTCAATACACTCGCTAAGACAGTTTTAGGAGTTTTACCTTGGCTAACATCAAATCTGCTAAGAAGCGTGCTCTTCAGTCAGAGAAACGTCGTCAGCACAACGCCAGCCGTCGTTCCATGACCCGTACCTACCTGAAGAAAGTGATCGCTGCCATCGCCTCTGGTGACAAGGCTGCTGCCACTGCCGCTTTCGCTGTTGCTCAGCCGATCATGGATCGTATGGCGACCAAAGGCCTGATCCACAAGAACAAAGCTGCTCGTCACAAGAGCCGCCTGTCTGCCCAGATCAAAGCCATGGCTTAATCAGCATCCGCTGATGAAAGCTGAAAAAACCGGCCTAGTGCCGGTTTTTTATTTGGGGTCGCTACAGTACAGTCTGTGCAACAATCCGATCATCTCGCGCACCTCATGGCTGCGCAGGGAGTAATAGACCGTCTGGGCTTCCTTCCTCGTCGCCACCAGCTCATCCCGGCGCAACACCGCCAGATGCTGCGACATGGCTGACTGGCTCAATCCCAAGACCTCGTTCAGCTCGCCGACCGACAGCTCCCTATCCAGTAACTGGCACAAGATAAACAGCCGTCGCTCATTGGCCAATGCCTTGAGCAGGGTGACGGCACGCCCGGCATTCGCTTCCATCTCTTCCAATTGCATCTCACCCTCCTCTTCCAAGACTGGCATCATAGCGCCGTCACCGTCGATTTAAAACGAGAGGCTTGCCGGCTGAATGGCCGTGAAATCCTCCTGCCCCGCAAAGAGGAAGGAGAAATCACTCTCGCATACCCGCTTGACCGCAGGATGCTGGATCATCCGCTCGGCAAAGATGACGTAATACTCCTCCATCAGATCCTGGGTTTCACCCAGCAGCATCACCTCCTCCCCCTCCAGGATCTCCTCCCGATAAATGGTCGGTGCCATGAAGATGCCCTGGTTGAAGAAGCCGAACGCCTTCATCAGCGCCGCATCGTCGAATTCTCCCAGAATGCTGGGGGAAATTCCCTGCTGCTCGAACCACTGGGTCAGTTGACGACCCATGGCGGTACGGCGGCCCGGGATGAGCAGCTTGCGCTCTTCCAGGCAGGCAGGGAAAGGCTGGGAGGGCAGAGGCGCCTTGCAGAAGAAACTGACGCCACATCCCCCCAGACGCTTGGACAGCAACCCGGCATGCTGGCTGGAGTCCACCGGGCAATCAGAGAGGATCATGTCGAGCTTGTGCTCGCTCAACTGCTCCAGGAGCAGTTCATGGGTCGACTCGAAGCAGCGCAGGTGAATGGAACCGTCATTGGGGATCACGGAGAGCAGTACCCGGCTGGCGAGACGCTTGGAGAGAGCATCGGCGATGCCCACATCGAACAGGATCTGGCTCTCCTTGCGGTAGTTGACGATATCCAGCATCTCGTAGGAGAGGCTGAACATCTTGTCCGCATAGCGAAATACCAGTTGGCCAAGCTCGGTGGCCTCAAGGGAGCGCCCCTTTCTGATCAGCAACTTGCCGCCAAGACGCTGCTCAAGCAGTTTGATCTGACCGGTCACGGTCTGTGGGGTCAAAAAGAGGGCTTCCGCCGCCTGCGTGACGGAGCCCTTCTTCTGAGTCATCCAAAAATAGTAGAGATGGTTGTAGTTAAGGTGTGACATCCGATGGGGTTCCCGCGCCAGGCGGGCTCCGGTAGCAGCTGAGTTCAACCGCCAGAATGTCATACATGTCGCTGATCGAGTCAACCTTGTTCGCGTCGAACTGTGCCTGCAGATGGGCCTTGAGACGACCGGCATCCGGCATTCGCTCGGTACAATAGCGCTTGTTGGACAGCTTGACTCGCTCGCCGGCACGACTGCTCAGTGCCCGTTCGGCGAAGGTCTCTCCGAACCGAGCTTTTACCTGTGAGTCCCCCAGCATGAGTGCGCTGTCGACCACCCCGTTGAGATAGGCAGAACAACTTGCCGAGGTGGCATCCCGCTGACAATCGACCAGGCCATTTGCCCAGATTGCAGGACTCGCCAGCATGACTAACCATCCTAGTTTTCTCATAACCCCTCCGTACTTTGATTCGCCTCCCGATTGGGCAGCGATATCCGCAGTGCGATGTAACCGATCACGGCCGCGAGTGTGGAACCTGCCAGGATCCCGAGGCGCGAGTAGCTGCCGTAGTCCAGTCCGCCATGCTCGAATGCCAGCGATGCGATAAACATCGACATGGTGAAGCCGATGCCACACAGGATGCTGACGGCAAAGATCTGTCTGAAGTTCACTCCTTGCGGCAATTGGGCAATGCCTGATTTCACAGCCAGCCAGCTGATGGTGAAAATCCCGAGCGGCTTGCCGACGAAGAGCCCCAGGATGATCCCCATGGGGAGCGGATTGAGCAGAGCCGAGAAGTAGATCCCCTCCAGCGATACCCCGGCGTTGGCGAAAGCGAACAGTGGCAGGATCAGGAAGGCGCTCCAGGGGTGCAGCACATGCTCCAGATGCTTGAGTGGCGATGCGTAACGCTTGCCGTTGAGGGGGATCATGAAGCCCACGATGACCCCCGCCAGGGTCGCATGGACACCGGACTTGAGCACGGCAACCCAGAGCACCAGGCCGACCAGCATATAGAGTCCAATCCTGTCCTCACCACGGCGATTCATCCAGAGCAAGGTCAGGGTAGCCACCACACCTATCGCCAGCGCAGTCAGCGACAGCTGCTGGGTGTAGAAGAGGGCAATGATGATGATGACCCCCAGATCGTCCATGATAGCCAGCGCCAGCAAGAAGACCTTGAGGCTGGTCGGTACCCGCTTGCCCAGCAGCGCCATGACCCCGAGAGCGAAGGCGATGTCGGTGGCGGCCGGAATCGCCCAGCCAGCACGGGTAGCCTCGTCCCCGTAGTTGAAGAAGCTATAGATGAGTGCCGGTGCCAACATCCCCCCCACGGCAGCAATGGCCGGGAAGGTTGCCTGCACCCGGGAGGAAAGCGCCCCCTCCAGCATCTCTCGCTTCACCTCGAGACCCACCAGCAGGAAGAAGATCGCCATGAAGCCATCGTTGATCCAGAGCAGCAGCGGCTTGTTGATGTCGAGCGCCGCGATGCGAACCTGTACCTCGGTATTGAGGAAGCCCTGATAGTGTTGCGCCAGCGCCGAATTGGCCAGGCCGATGGCAAGCAGGGCGGCCAGGATCAGAATGATCCCGGAAGCGGACTCCAGTTTGAGAAAACGCTTGAATACATCGCTCATATCTAACTACCCATAAAATTGCATCTTTTCAGTCTAGGGCCAGAGTAGCTCAATGAAAAATCGTTTATAACGGCTGATAACAACGAAAAAACCGAAAGCAAAACAGATAATGCCTGCTATAAGCAGGTTATTTCCCCTTTTCAGGAGCCATCTCTCCACCCGGAATGTTGCATATTAATTCACAGAAAATGCAAAAAGGCACCCGAAGGTGCCTCTAACAGCTGAGTGTCGACTCATCGTCACCTGGGAGACGATACTCGCCCCAGGCTCATTACCTACTCAAATAGCGACAGGCGCCTTGATCCCAGGATGAGGATCATAGCCCTGGATCTCGAAATCCTCGAATCTGTAATCGAAGATGGAGTCAGGTTTGCGCTTGATCACCAGTTGCGGCAGGGGGCGCGGCTCGCGGGTGAGTTGCAGTGCCGTCTGCTCCATGTGGTTGGAATAGAGGTGCACATCGCCACCGGTCCAGACAAAGTCACCCACTTCCAGATCGCACTGCTGCGCCATCATGTGGGTCAGCAGCGCATAGCTGGCAATGTTGAACGGCAGGCCAAGGAAAACATCACAACTACGCTGGTAGAGCTGGCAGGAGAGCTTGCCATCCGCCACATAGAACTGGAAGAAGGCGTGGCAGGGTGCCAACGCCATTTTGTCCAGCTCGCCCACGTTCCAGGCGGAGACGATGATGCGGCGGGAATCCGGGTTGTGCTGGATGTCGTCCACCGCCTTCTGGATCTGGTCGATGACAGACCCATCGGCTGCCGGCCAGGAGCGCCACTGGGCACCATAGACAGGCCCCAGATCACCGTGCTCGTCGGCCCACTCGTCCCAGATGCTGACGCCGTTCTCTTTGAGGTAGGCGATATTGGTATCGCCGTCGAGGAACCAGAGCAGCTCGTGAATGATGGAGCGCAGGTGACACTTCTTGGTGGTCACCAGCGGGAAGCCTTCCGCCAGATTGAAGCGCATCTGATGACCAAACAGGGAAACGGTCCCGGTCCCGGTACGATCGGATTTGACTGTCCCCTCGTCCAGGATCTTCTGCATCAGGTCGAGATAGGCACGCATTACTTGGCCTCCTTGGGCGCATTGCCGAACAGACGGGGCTGTTTATAGGCGGCCCAGACCATGAGCGCCCCCGCCACTATCATCGGGGTGGAGAGGATCTGGCCCATGCTGATCTCGTTGAAGTAGAGGCCCAGCTGGCTGTCAGGCTGACGGACGAACTCCACCAGGAAGCGGAACAGGCCGTAGAACAGCAGGAACAGGCCTGAGATGGCGCCGCGGGGTGGATGCTTGCGCCAGAACAGGTTCAGGATGATGAAGAGCACCACCCCTTCCAGGGCGAACTGGTAGAGCTGGGACGGATGGCGCGGCTCGGGGCCCGCCTCCGGGAAGATGATGGCCCAGGGCACATCGGTGACCCGCCCCCACAGCTCGCCATTCATGAAGTTGCCGATGCGACCGACGCCGAGGCCAAAGGGGATGAGCGGCGCCACGAAGTCGGCCACGGTGAAGAAGTGGCGCTGGGTCTTGTGGGCAAACCAGATCATGGCGGTGATGACCCCGATGAGACCACCGTGGAACGACATGCCCCCGGTCCAGATCTTGAACAGGTAGGTCGGGTCGGCGAGGAAGAGATCGAAATTGTAGAACAGCACGTAGCCGATGCGGCCACCGAGAATGACCCCGAGGAAGCCGTAGAACAGCAGGTCGGAGACCTCGTTGCGGGTCCAGCCGCTATTGGGTGCATCGGCGCGGCGACCTGCCAGCCACATGGCGAAGGCAAAACCGAACAGGTACATGAGACCATACCAGCGTACCGATAATGGTCCCAAACTGAATGCTACGGGATCAATCTGCGAGAAAACCCAATATCCGTCGTGCTGCATAGGCGGCCCCAGTCATAGGAAAAGCCGCATTCTCCGATCATTCGCCAGCAGGAACAAGACTGAATATCAATCTGGCAGCCTGACCTTGTGGCCCGCCCGCAGCAAGCCGCCCAGCCCGTGTTCTTCCAGGTAGCGGGCAAACAGGCCGCGCAGCACGTGGGGATTGTCGTGCTTGAGGCCATCGGCCAGCAGCGTCTTCAGCTCCCCGAGGTCGGATTGACGCAGCACGTACTTGATGCGCGAAATATTGTGGGTATTCATGCTGAAGCGGCGATAGCCCATGGCCAGCAGCAGCAGCACGCCGACCGGATCGCCGGCCAGCTCGCCACAGACCGAGACCGGCTTGTGATAGCGCCGGGAGGCATCGACCAGCAGCTGCAAAGCGCGGATCACCGCGGGATGGAAGGCATCGTAGATGCTGGCGACACGGGCATTGTTGCGATCCACAGCCAGCAGATACTGGGTCAGGTCGTTGCTGCCCACTGACCAGAAGTCGATGAGAGGCGCCATCTCAGGCAGGATATAGAGGGCGGAGGGGACTTCAATCATCACTCCGAGGCTGGGGTAGCGGATCACCGCATCGCGGCTCGCCGCCTCCTCCGACACCTCGCGCCAGGCCTGATCCAGCAACCGGCGGGAGGCCTTGATCTCACTGACGCTGCTGATCATCGGCAGCATGATGGCCAGATTGTCCAGCCCTTCGCTGGCCCGCAGCATGGCCTTGAGCTGAACCAGGAAGAGCTCGGGGTGATCCAGGGTGAGCCGGATCCCCCGCCAGCCAAGGAAGGGATTTTCCTCCACGATGGGGAAGTAGGGCAGCTGCTTGTCCCCTCCCACGTCCAGGGTGCGCATGCAGACCGGCCTGTCCCGGTAGGTCTCCAGGATCCCGCGATAGCGCGCCGTCTGCTCCCACTCCGAGGGGAAGCTGTCCTGCAGCATGAAGGGGATCTCGGTGCGATAGAGTCCGACGCCGTCCGCCAGATGGTTGAGGGAGATCTCGGTATCGGCGCTGAGGCCGGCATTGAGCAGCAGAGAGACAGGCGTGCCGTCGGCGGTCTCGGAGGGCTGGTTGTCGACGCTTCGCACTAGGGTATCCAGCGCCCGCTCCTCGCTCAGCAGTTGTCGGTACTCGGTCAGGATCACCTGGTTGGGTTCGATGAAGAGATCGCCGCTGTAGCCATCGATGACCAGGGTGCGCCCGCCGATGTCGCCGAGGGGCAGATCCACCCCCATGATGGCAGCCACCCCCATGGCACGGGCCAGGATGGCGGCGTGGGAGTTGGTCCCCCCCTTGAGCGACACCACGCCGCTCAGGAATTCCCGCGGGATCTCGGCGAGTATGGTGGCGGTCACCTCGTCGGCCACCAGTACCACGGGCTCCCCTATGGTGAGCTGCTCGGGCTCGTCCTGCACCAGGCGGCTGATGAGCCTCTGGGCGATATCCTTCACATCGGTGGAGCGTTCCCGCAGATAGGGATCCTTCATCCCCTTGAACTGCTCTATCAGCCGATCGCTGATGAGTTTGACCGCCGAGATCGCCGTCCAGTGTTCCTTGCTGACCTTGTTGCGGATGGGCTTGATGTAGCCGGGATCGTTCAACAGGTGCAGATAGATGTCGAAGATGGCGACCGAGTCCTGGCTGTAGCTCTCGCGAAAGCGCAGTGCCAGGCTCTCCAGATCATGGCGCACCTCCTCCACCGCCAGCTCGAGGCGGGCCAGCTGCTTGCCGTGGTCCTCGTCCTTGCGCGGCGTGATGGTGTTGAGCGCCTTGCGCGGGCGCCACACCCAGGCCTTGGCGATGGCGATGCCGCTGGCCCCGGCGATGCCGCGCAGGGGCTTGCTCCAGTCGGTCTTCTGCAACCACCCCTTGGCCTGGGCCTGGGCGATGCGAGCCGCCAGCTGGGCCGCCAGGGTGACCATGAAGGACTCTTCCCCTTCATCGAACAACCGACTCTCTTTCTGCTGCACCACCAGAATGCCCACCACCTGGCGCTGATGCATGATGGGGGCACCGAGGAAGGAGCGAAACGCCTCCTCGGCCACGTCGGGCAGGAACTTGAAACTGGGGTGGGCCGGGGCATCGGCCAGGTTGATCAGCTCTTCACGCTGACCCACCAGACCGACGATGCCCTGTTCGAAGGGCAGGGTCGCCTTGCCCACGGCCGATTCGGCCAGGCCATCGGTGGCCGCCAGCCGGTAGCGGCGCATCTCTGGCTCGGCGACATAGACGGAGCAACAGTCCACCGTCATGGCGAGCCGGGTCTGGCTCACCAATGCATGCAGGGCTTGTTCGAGGGTGTTGGCCTCGGCCATGCTTTCCACGATGCGTCTGAGTTCCGTCAGCAACTAGTTATGCTCCTTAACGCGAGCGGTTGCGCCGCCCATCTTTTCGGTTAGCCTGCACCACGGGGACTGGCATGGCCAGCGGGGCAAACTCTTTCATCACCCGGCGGTAAACCTCCCGCTTGAAGGAGACGACCTGACGAACCGGGTACCAGAAGCTGACCCAACGCCAATCATCAAATTCCGGGTGACCATGACAGCCAAACTGGATCCTGGACTCTTTGCCAGGATCGAGCTGCAACAAAAACCATTTCTGCTTCTGGCCAATACAGACCGGTGAACTGTCCCAGCGGACGAGTCGTTTGGGTAAGCGATACTTCAGCCAGTTGCGACTGGTCGCCAGTATGGTCACATCGTCCTGCTTGAGGCCTATCTCCTCATACAGCTCACGATACATGGCCTGTTCCGGCGATTCACCATCATCAACCCCCCCCTGCGGAAACTGCCAGGAGTGCTGCCCATAGCGCTTAGCCCACAATACTTGTCCGTCACGGTTACAGATCACGATGCCGACATTGGGACGAAATCCGTCACCATCTATCACGTGATCACCTTATAAAGGCTGAATCTATAACGAGATTGTTCCACATTCACCCCGTGGCGGCAAACAGGGACTGTCATCTTCCATTCATGAATAACTTGGCATTTCAAGCAAAGTTATAAACAAATTGAAGGTTCATGCTAGGCAAGTTGCCCACCCAGACTGTGCATAAACCTGTGATCAAGCAGGTATATACAGTAGTTTTATACTGTGGCATTGCACGGAAGCATATCATACCCGATTCACTTAAAAACAAAATATACATTTAAATACATAAGGTTATAGTTTTATTGCTGGATCAAAATCCATGTCTTTTGCCTAAGAGGATCCAGCCTGTCAATTGTGAACAAGTTCGACTGCTCAAAGATCCACCAAGACGGATTTATCCACAGATATGGCGCATTATCTGCACCGAAATGGCGCTGAAAATCGGCGTACTCTCACATTTATTTCTGGTGCCACGCTTCCTTTCACCACTTTACGCCAGTTATCCAAGATTTCTGTGGATAACTGTGTGCAACAGCTCGCACAAACCCTTGGACAACTCGTTTATGCGGAGATCCGGCGGGCCAACATACTGGATAAATAAAGTAAAACCCTTTAAAATCATTTAGATATGTTGAATTCTGTCACCCATGTCTCCCTGTGTATAGTCGGGCGAGGATCGGTTACAAAATCAGCGATACCATGCAAGGATCCGTATTGCGATGTCTATTATCTCCAGAGGAGCCCTCATGCCCGCCAATCCCCAGTCAGAACAAGAGCTGCTCAGTCGAGCCTACGCCATGGCTGGCTTCACTCTGGCCCAGCTTGCCGCAACGGCGGGCATCCCCGTACCGCGGGATCTTAGGCGTGACAAGGGCTGGACAGGGCAGTTGATCGAGTGGCAGCTGGGGGCCAGTGCAGGTAGCCGTCCCGAGCAGGATTTTCCGGATCTCGGTATCGAGCTCAAGACGATCCCCGTCGATCCTCAAGGGCGCCCGCTGGAAACCACCTTTGTCTGCGTGGCCCCCCTCATCGGGGTCAGCGGCCAGCGCTGGGAGGAGTCGAACGTGCGCAACAAGCTGTCGCGGGTGCTCTGGATCCCGGTGGAAGGCAGCCGCGACATCCCTGTCGGCGACCGTCGCGTCGGCATGCCGCTGCTATGGAGCCCGAATGAAGAGGAAGAAGGACTGCTGCGCCAGGACTGGGAAGAGCTGATGGACATGATAGTGCTGGGGGAAGTGGAGCAGATCAGCGCCCGCCACGGCCAGGTATTGCAGCTGCGCCCCAAGGCGGCCAACAGCAAGGCGCTGACCCGCGCCATCGGCCGCAATGGCCAACCCATCATGACGCTACCACGGGGCTTCTACCTCAAGATCGAGTTCACCCATCAACTCCTGCAGCGCCATTTTGCCCTCCCCCTTTGATCCTGTTTATCAACATCTTTGTCATAAAGTGATATAAAAACAACCAGCGCTACTTTCTTCGCAGCCAGTGACAAGGAGTCCATATGCCGATCAACAAGCAATTCCTCAAATCGCGTCCCGAGGTCAAGGTGACCTTTGCCGTCGAAAAGGAGGCCGCCGGTGATGCCGAGCAGGTCTTGCTGCTGGGTGAATTCAGCCAGTGGCAGCCCATTGAACTGAAGAGGATGAAAAACGGGGAGTTCAAGGCGACACTCAACCTGCCGACCAATGGCCCCAGCCATTTCGAGTATTGCTATCAGCTAGTGCAACCCGATGGTGAAACCCTTTATGACAACGACTGGGAGGCGGACGACTATGTGCCTGGCCCCTTCGGGCGTGACAACTCGGTGGTGCGGGTCAGCCAGCCAGGTTGAGCTGGAACACCCGAAAGCGGATACAAAAAAGGCTCGCCATTGGCGAGCCTTTTCACTACCTGTCGAGCTTTTCGCCGACATACCGACACCAATTCGAATCGAATTAGTTGAGCTTCTCTTTGATACGAGCAGCTTTGCCGGACAGGTTGCGCAGGTAGTACAGTTTGGCGCGGCGAACATCACCACGACGCTTCAGTTCTACACTGTGGATCAGCGGAGAGTGAGTCTGGAATACACGCTCAACACCTTCGCCGTTGGAGATCTTGCGAACGGTGAAAGCAGAGTGCAGACCGCGGTTACGCTTGGCAATCACGATGCCTTCGAAAGCCTGCAGACGCTCTTTACCACCTTCTTTAACACGAACTTGAACACGTACGGTGTCGCCCTGGGCAAAAGCCGGGATGTCGGTACGCAGTTGCTCTTGTTCAAGCTGCTGAATAATCTTGCTCATTGTCTTTCCTTACCTAGGATAAACTGAAAACTCTACTTAACGCTGTCACGCACTTCGCGGACATACTCGGCAAGAAGTGATTCTTGCTCGTCAGTCAGAGCTAGGTTGTTAATAAGTTCCGGCCTTCTCTGCCAGGTTCGTCCGAGCGATTGCTTGAGTCGCCAGCGCCGAATCACTTCGTGATTGCCGCTTGTCAGCGCCTCGGGCACCGTCAGCCCATCCAACACCTCCGGCCGAGTATAGTGGGGATGATCCAGCAGGCCATCCGTGAAGGAGTCCTGCTCGGCACTGGCCTGATCACCCAAGACCCCCGGGACCAGACGCGAAACCGCATCGATCAGGGTCATGGCAGGCAACTCGCCACCACTTAACACGTAATCTCCGATAGACCACTCTTCGTCGACTTCGGTTTGTATCACGCGCTCATCGATACCTTCGTATCGACCGGCGACCAGAATCAGTTTCTGATTCGTCGCCAACTCGGTCACGCCCGCTTGAGTCAGCTTGCGTCCCTGAGGAGAGAGATAGATGACTTTCGCCCCGTCTCCCGCCGCTTGCTTGGCTGCATGAATGGCATCACGCAGCGGCTGAACCATCATCAACATGCCGGGCCCACCACCATAAGGACGATCATCGACCGTACGGTGTTTGTCGTGGGTGAAGTCCCGAGGGTTCCAGCACTCAATCTGCAGCAGGCCACTCTTGACGGCCCGACCCGTTACCCCGTGCTCGGTAATGGCTCGGAACATTTCCGGGAAGAGGCTAATGACCCCAATCCACATAAGAAACCTCCGGCACCCGTGTTAGCGCGGGAAACTAGAAACCAGGATCCCAATCAACTTCGATTGTTCGAGCAGTCAGATCAATATTCTTGATCACCTGCTCTTCCAGGAACGGTATCAACCGCTCCTTTGCACCAAAGGCATCTTTTACATTGGCCTCAACCACCAACACATCGTTGGAGCCGGTTTCCATCAATTCGGTCACCTTGCCCAGGTCGTATCCCTTGGTGGTTACCACGGTGCAACCAATGAGGTCACGCCAGTAGAACTCCCCTTCGGGCAACGCAGGCAACAGATCGGCGGGGACGCCAATCTCGACGTTGGTCAATGCCAGGGCATCCTCACGCACATCGATACCATCGAGTTTGCAGATCAGACCCTTGTTGTGACGCTTCCAGGATGACACCCGGATTTCACGCCACGCCCCGTTCTGATTGATCAGCCAGGGGTTGTAATCGAAAATCGCTTCGGCAACATCGGTGAAGGAGTTCACTTTAAGCCAGCCCTTGATCCCGTAAACGGTCCCCAGGGTGCCCAGAACTACAGGTTTTTCCACCTTAACTCCCTACCGTTTGGCTGATTAAGCAGCTTTGGCAGCGTCTTTGATCAGCTTGGCAACGCGGTCAGAAACAGCGGCACCAGTAGCAACCCAATGCTCGATACGAGCCAGGTCCAGGTTCAGCTTTTCAGCGTTACCAGCAGCAACCGGGTTGAAGAAACCGACGCGCTCGATGAAACGACCGTCACGGGCGTTACGGCTGTCAGCAACTACTACCTGGTAGAACGGACGCTTTTTCGCGCCACCACGTTGTAAACGAATGGTTACCATATCGTCCTCATAAACATCTAATGAACAAGGCCTACAAATACGCAGACCCTAGCTTAAAATAAGCCGCGTAATTCTACTTGGATTCGTAATAATTGCAACCAAGCCAGTTATTTTTTGCGCAGGGATTGGCATGAAAAAGGCTCACCAGGGTGAGCCTTTCTACCTGACCAGCAGGAAAATCAGAACGGACCGCGACCGCCACCACCGAATCCGGGGGGCAGCATGTTCTTCATCTGGCCCATCATCTTGCGCATGCCGCCCTTGCCGGACATCTTCTTCATCATGCGCTGCATCTCGGTGAACTGCTTGAGCAGCTTGTTCACATCCTGGACCTGCATGCCGGAGCCCGCAGCGATGCGGCGCTTGCGGGAGCCCTTGATGAGATCGGGATGGGCACGCTCTTTCGGCGTCATGGAGCTGATGATGGCCTCCATCCGCACGGTGAGCTTGTCATCCATCTGATCCTTGATGTTGTCCGGCAGGCCGGACATGCCGGGCAGCTTGTCGAGCATCCCCATCATGCCACCCATGTTGCGCATCTGGGCCAGCTGCTCACGGAAGTCTTCCAGGTCGAAGCCCTTGCCGCTCTTGACCTTGCTGGCCAGCTTGGCCGCCTTCTCTTTATCGACGTTGCGCTCCACCTCTTCGATGAGAGAGAGCACATCCCCCATGCCAAGGATGCGGGAGGCGAGACGATCCGGATGGAACGGCTCCAGCGCGTCAGTCTTCTCACCCATACCGATGAACTTGACCGGCTTGCCGGTGATATGGCGAACCGACAGTGCGGCACCACCGCGGGCATCACCGTCTGCCTTGGTAAGGATCACACCGGTGAGCGGCAGCGCTTCGTTGAAGGCCTTGGCGGTATTGGCAGCATCCTGGCCTGTCATGGCATCCACCACGAACAGGGTTTCGATCGGCTTGATGGTGGCGTGCAGATCCTGGATCTCCGCCATCATTTCGCCATCGACGTGCAGACGACCGGCAGTATCGACGATCACCACGTCATAGAACTTCTTGCGCGCCTGATCGATGGCAGCAGTGGCAATGGCGATCGGTTTCTGGCTGGCATCACTCGGGAAGAAGTCGACACCGATGTCGCCCGCAAGGGTCTCAAGCTGCTTGATCGCCGCCGGACGGTAGACGTCCGCACTGACCACCAGCACCTTCTTCTTGCTGCGCTCCTTGAGCAGTTTGGCCAGTTTGCCGACCGTAGTGGTCTTACCGGCCCCCTGAAGACCTGCCATCAGGATGATGGCCGGCGGCTGGGCAGCCAGGTTGAGCTGTTCGTTGGCCTCCCCCATCACGGTGACCAGTTCGCCATGGACTATCTTGATGAAGGCCTGGCCCGGGCTCAGGGATTTGGCCACTTCCTGGCCCACGGCTCGTTCCTTGACGCGCGCCACGAAATCGCGCACCACCGGCAGGGCGACGTCCGCCTCGAGCAACGCCATGCGGACTTCGCGCAGGGTATCCTTGATGTTCTCTTCGGTCAGGCGGCCGCGGCCGCTGACGTTGCGCAGGGTGCGCGAGAGTCGTTCAGTCAAATTCTCAAACATGACGCTTTCCGGTTCTTGGCGTGACACTGGGGGCATTATACCCCGATCAGCACTCTAGGGACGATTACTCGCCGCTTGCCGCGGCGGCCTGCCATCGAACGGGCAGGTCAACAAATGGAGGGCAGTATACCCCAGTCAACGCCGGAGGACGATTATTCGCCGCACGGTGACCATCAACGCCTACTTATATGTGGGCAGTTAGCCTCTTGCACAACTGGCGAGCATATCTTGTGCAAGGTATACTGCCCCTCTTATCCATAAAGCTTGTTTGACAACGACCTGGTTATGATCGTGATCTCTGTTCTGGCCCTGGCGTTTTACCTGCTGGCCATCATCGCCTCACTGCACCTGCTGCTCAGCGCCAAGCCCGTCGGGCAAGTATCGCTGTTCGCCTGTGTCGGCCTGGCCCTGACCGCCCATGGCATGGCGGTGGGCAGCGAAGTGATGGCCACCCATTCCGGCCAGAATCTCAGCATGTTGAACGTGGCGTCCCTGGTCAGCCTTATCATCAGTTGCTTTATGACCTGCGTCACCCGACGCTTCAACGGCTGGATCCTGCTGCCCGTCGTCTACAGTTTTTCAGCCCTGCTGCTGGCAGCCAGCGCGCTCATTCCCGGGCGCTACATCACCCATCTGGAAGCGCACCCCCAGTTACTGCTGCACATAGGCCTCGCGCTGATGGCCTATTCGGTACTGATGATCGCCTGCTTGTTTGCCCTCCAGCTTGCCTGCCTGGACAGGCAACTGAAATCCAGAAAGATCAGCCACCTGCCAGCCATGCCACCCCTGATGACGGTGGAGAAGCGCCTGTTTCAGCTCATTTCCGCAGGTCTGCTGCTGCTGACCCTCTCCATCGCATCCGGCCTGTTCTTCCTGGAAGACATGTTTGCCCAGGGCAAGTCCCACAAGGCCATCCTCTCTATCTTGGCCTGGTGCGTCTACGCTCTGCTGCTCTGGGGTCACCATACCCGTGGCTGGCGCGGCCGCAAGGTCATCATGCTGAGCCTCATCGGCAGCTTCATTCTGACACTGGCCTATTTTGGCAGCCGTTTCGTCAAGGAAGTGCTGCTTAGCTGACACACAAACATTCCCCAACCATCCTTACAGGAGCCCTTCTTGGACAGTATCTCAACGAGTACATTGCTGATTGTTCTCGTTATCTTGATCCTTTTGTCAGCCTTCTTCTCCAGTTCCGAAACCGGTCTGATGTCGCTCAACCGCTACAAGCTGCGGCATCTGGCCCAGACCAAGCACAAGGCTGCCCGCCGGGTCGAGAAGCTGCTGGCCAGGCCGGACCGCCTGCTTGGCCTCATTCTCATCGGCAACAATCTGGTCAACATCCTGGCCTCCGCCATCGCGACCATCGTCTGCATCCGGCTTTTCGGGGATCTCGGCGTCGCCATTGCCACCTTCGGGCTGACCCTGGTGGTGCTGGTATTCGGGGAAGTCACCCCCAAGACACTGGCGGCCATGTTCCCCGAGCGGATAGCCTACCCTGCCTCCTGGATCCTCAAGGGGCTGATGGTGCCGTTCGCCCCCCTTGTCTGGCTCATCAACAGCATCACGAACCTGCTGCTGAAACTCTTGCGTCTCGAGCACAACAAGGATGACTCCCTCAATTCCGAAGAGCTGCGCACCATCGTCAACGAGGCGGGCAATCTCATTCCCAAGCACCACCAGGAGATGCTGATAAGCATCCTGGATCTCGACAAGATGACGGTGGAGAACATCATGGTCCCGCGCAGCGAGATCTCCGCCATCGACATCAATGACGACTGGAAGATCATACTGCGCCAGCTGGCCCACTGCGCCCACACCAAGATCCTGCTCTATCGCGACAACATCGATGACGTCGTCGGCTTCCTGCACTCACGGGACGCCCTGAGACTGGTCGCCCGGGATCAGTTCAGCAAGTCCAGCCTGCTGCGGGAAGTCGACCCCATCTATTTCATCCCCCAGGGGACCCCCCTCAACGTGCAGTTGGCCAAGTTCCAGCGCAACAAAGAGCGAATTGGCCTTATCGTCGACGAATATGGCGATATTCAGGGGCTGATCACCCTGGACGACATCCTGGAAGAGATTGTCGGTGACTTCACCACCTCCATGACACCGACCCCGAGTGACGAGATCCATCCCCAGCCGGACGGCTCCTTCCTGGTCGAAGGCTCCGCCAGCATCCGCGAGCTGAACAAGGAGATGGACTGGCACCTGCCCATGGACGGCCCACGGACCCTCAATGGCGCCATCCTGGAGTACCTTGAGGAGATTCCCCAACCCAACATCAGTGTCAGGCTGGCGGGCTACCCTATCGAGATTCTCGAAGTGGAGAACAACATGGTGAAGATGGCGAGGATCATGCCGCACCTGTACCGGGACGATTCAGGGTACGAGGATTGAAAAAAGGCTGCCAATGGCAGCCTTTTTGTTTCACTCGCTCTCGTCATCCGGCTCCAGCACCAGAGTGGGGATGAGCTCACCGAACACCTGCTGCAACTCGTCACGGTTTGCCAGCAAATCCTGCAGCGTATAACCATCCATCACCGCGAGGAAGGCGTTCATCGCCTCCTTCAAGGCACTCTTGAGCAGACAGACGGAGACGATATGGCAGACCGGGGAGCTGCAGTCGATCCCGTCCAGATTGCCTTCCAACGCCCGGATCACTTGCCCGATATTGATCTCGTCGGGGGAGCGCGCCATGCGGATGCCACCATTCTTGCCGCGTTGTGACTGCAGATAGCCCAGTTTTACCAACTGGTTCACCACCTTCACCATGTGATTGCGGGATACGTCGTACAAGGCGGATACCTTGGCCACGCTCGACAGTTCCCCCTCCGGCAGGGTGGCCAGATAGAGCAGGGCTCTCAATCCAAAATCGGTATAGCTCGTTAGTCTCATAGTGCCTGTAGCGCCTAGCGCGAAGAATTGATGATTGATCCAGATCAATTAAACATTTAGGATGCAACTTAATAAGTGACATTCCAGATGTTCAATTAGAAAGGACCTCCTATGTTAGACCAAGCCACCATCGCCGTCATCAAGAGCACCATTCCTTTGCTCGAATCGGCGGGCCCTGACCTCACACGGCACTTTTATCAGCGCATGTTCAGCCACAATCCCGAGTTGAAGGATGTCTTCAACCTGGCTCACCAGCGTAGCGGGGGACAACCCTTGGCACTGTTCAGTGCGGTGGCGGCCTATGCCAGGAACATCGACAATCTGGGGGCCCTGGCCGGAGCCGTTGAACGCATCGCCCACAAACATACGGGTTTCCTGATCCAGCCGGAACAATATCACATTGTGGGTAGTCATCTCTTGGCCACGCTCAAAGAAATGGGTGGCAACGCTGTTACGGAGGAGGTCCTTACCGCCTGGGGCAAGGCTTACGGTGTGCTGGCCGACATCTTTATCGGCCGGGAGAGCGAGCTCTATCGGGAGAAGGCAAGCCAGGACGGTGGTTGGCAGGGAACCCGCCCTTTCATCATCAAGGAGAAGCGTCAAGAGAGTGAACTCATCACCTCTTTCGTCCTGGCACCCCTCGATGGCAACCCCGTGTTGCGTTTCAAACCGGGGCAATATCTCAGTATCAAGCTGGTTCATCCCGCCCTCGAGCATCAGGAGATCCGCCAGTACTCCCTCTCGGACACCCCCAATGGCCGCGACTACCGCATCAGCGTCAAGCGCGAACCCAGGGGTCAGGCCTCCAACCTGTTGCATGATCATCTTCACATCGGTGACACGGTCGACATCATGCCGCCGGCCGGCGACTTCTTCCTGCAAGAGGAGACAGACACGCCTGTGGTGCTGATCTCCGCCGGGGTCGGCCTCACCCCCATGCTGAGCATGCTCAACCACTTGCTGGCCGATGGCCCGGATGTGGATATTCGCTGGCTTCACGCCTGCGAACATGGCGCCCACCACGCGTTCAGGGACGAGATCCGGGCAAAGAGCAGGCAATACGGGAAACTGGAGAGCCGGATCTGGTATCGGGAGCCGGGGGAGCAGGATGTCAAAGGAGAGGATTACGACTTCAGCGGCACTCTGGCACTGGAGCAGGTCACCGACCTCATTCCGGCCGACGCCCACTACTATTTCTGCGGCCCTGTCCCGTTCATGAAGGCAGTCAAAGCTCAGCTGGAGCATGTGGGCGTGCCTGCCGGGCGGATGCACTACGAGGTCTTCGGCCCCCATCAGGGCCTCTGATCCCTCCCCTGACCGGGAAAATGCACAAGGCCCACAAGCACCGCTTCGTGGGCCTTGTAATATCAAAGCGGGCTACCAGCACTCAGTGCATCGCCTTGGCACGGGCGATGGCATTGGCGGGCATCCGGTTGCCGAGCCGGCTGAGCAGGCTCGCCGCCTTCTGGTGCATGGCCTTGTCACCGATGACGGCGCCGTGCAGCCAGTGATACGCCTCCTCGTAATCCAGGGGACTCCCCATGCCCTGCAGCAACATCTCCACCCACTCCATCTGTGCCCGTAAGAAGCCGAGGCTCGCGGCTTCCCGCATCAGGGTCTCGGCCCGCACCAGATCCTTCTGAACCAGGATCCCCTTCCAGTAATAGCGGCCAAGCTGTTCCAGCGCCGGCGCCAGCCCCTGGTTGGCGGCCTCCCACATGTACTGCACTCCGATCTGGGCGTCCGGCTTGGTGCAAACCCCCCACGCCAGCATGTCCCCCCAGAGGAACTGATAGGCAGGGATCTTCATCACCGAGGCCCGCGCCTCGATATCCTGGGTGAGCTGGCACCTGTCCTGCTTCACCCGGGCCAGATGGCGCCCCTGCTCTATCCAGTTGAGCAGTTCGTCCTGGCGATAGAGCGGCACGGCCTGCAACTCTCCCGCAGCAGCGGATGCCTGCGTCGTCGCCCTGGGCAGCGGCGCAGCTGCCGGTGCGGACGGTACAGGTGCGGATGCGGGTGCGGGTGCGGATGCGGATGCGGATGGCGCTGCTGACACAGGGAGGGATGACGTGGCGACAGAAGAGGCTGGCGTCAGGGCTGGCTGGGCCGATGATGAGGCCGGTGACAAGGGTGCAGACGCCGCAGATGGCGGCGCGGCTGCAACCGCCACCGCCTGGGTGGGCGCGGCGGCCGAGGTGGGCTCCGCCCCCTGCAAGGGTAAGCTGCACACACCGATAATGGCGATGAGGGTTCTTGGTTTCATCATAGGGATCTCCTGCTGCCTTCTGTTATCGGCAGCCAGGGCCATCTCCTTAGCCCGCCACACCCAGCCCCGAAAATGACAAAGGGGAGCCTGGGCTCCCCTTGCGGTCGACGTAGCAACTTACTTGACGAAGTCGACGCCCAGCTGGATGTCAGCCTTCAGGGTGGCCAGCATGCTGTCCATCGCTTCCTGCTCGAAGGCGCTCAGCTTGCCGTAGTCCAGCACGGTTTCGACGCCGTTCTTGCCGAGCAGCACCGGCTGCGCGAAGAAGGTGGCGTGCTCACCGTTGCCTTCCACATAGGCACACTCGATGACGTTGGCTTCCCCTTGCAGACCCTTGATGAGCGACAGACCGAAACGGCAGGCTGCCTGACCCATGGAGAGAGTGGCGGAACCGCCACCGGCCTTGGCTTCCACCACCTCGGTACCGGCATTCTGAATGCGCTTGGTCATGGCAGCCACTTCCTCAGCGGTGAAGCTGGCGCCTTCAACCTGGGAGAGCAGCGGCAGAATGGTCACGCCACTGTGACCGCCGATGACGTTGACACGTACCTTGTCAACGTTCAGGCCCTTGGCTTCGGCCACGAAGGTCTCGCCACGGATCACATCCAGGGTGGTCACGCCGAACAAGCGACGCTTGTCATAGACACCGGCTTTCTTCAGCACTTCGGCGGCGATGGCGACCGTGGTGTTGACCGGGTTGGTGATGATGCCGATCAGTGCTTTCGGGCAGGAAGCGGCACACTTTTCCACCAGGTTCTTGACGATCCCGGCGTTGATGTTGAACAGGTCGGAACGGTCCATGCCGGGCTTGCGCGCCACGCCGGCAGAGATCAGCACGACATCGGCGCCGACCAGAGCCGGGCTCGGATCTTCACCGCAGAAACCTTTTACTTTCACGTCAGTCGGGATGTGGCTCAGGTCCGCCGCCACGCCCGGAGTGACCGGGGCAATGTCATACAGGCTCAGTTCGGAACCGGCAGGCAGGCGGTTTTTCAACAGCAGAGCGAGGGCTTGGCCGATGCCACCGGCGGCACCCAGAACGGCAACTTTCATGATCAACTCCATGTCTAAGCGTAGGTTTAAGGTTGTTTCTAGTTGGGTTAACGCTGATTCTTATTGTGCGCCTCACCTTAAAGGATCCCCTCCTAAAAAACAATCTGATAACAGTTGTAATCACGGGTTCTGTGAGCCAGGGAACAAGCGGCGATGAAAGCGGAGAGGAATATGCGATAAATGGGAGGAAAGACACAGATTTCCTGTGCCCTCCTCACCATTAAGAGGTAAATGTGACTGCTTCAGGACTGGAAAGCCAGTGCCCGACGCTCACACCAGCGGAAACCAATTGTTAACAATCCATTCATGGTCAGATAGAGCGCTCCGGCCACGGTGAACACCGCCAGGGTGTCATAGGTCTGGGCGTTGAGACGCTGGGCCAGCCCCATGATGTCCATGATGGTGATGGTACTGGCGAGCGAACTCCCCTTGAGCACCAGGATCACCTCGTTGGAATAGGCGGGGACCAGCCGACGGGCGGCATGGCGGGTCTTCATCCACAGGGTCTGTCCGGCCGAGAAGCCGAGCGCACGGCAGGCCTCCACTTCACCGGCGGGGATGGCGTCGAGCGCCCCTTTGAACAGCCGGGTGGAGTAGGCTGCGGTATTGAAACCGAGCGCCAGCACGGCGCAGAACCAGGGTTGCTTGAGCAGCGGCCAGAGCGGCCCCGCCTTGAGCCATTCAAACTGGCCAGGCCCGTAGTAGATGAGGAAGATCTGGATGAGCAGCGGCGTACCGGTAAAGACCAGTACCCAGAGCTGCACCAGCTGGGTCGCCACCGGAATGCGACGCTCCAGCACCCAGGTCATGCCGGCCGCCATCAGCACGCCCAGCAACAAGCTGAACACGGTGAGCTGCAAGGTGATCGCCAGCCCTCCCAGCAGGGTCATCAGGTAATCCTGCATGGTCAGCCTCCGTAACGGCGGGTATAGCGGGACGCCTGCTTCAAGCCGAATTCACTCACCAGACTGATGGCCAGATAGATGAGGGCGGCAGCGGCGTACCAGGTGAAGGGTTGATAGGTGCTGGCAGAAGCCATCTGTGCCTGACGCATCATCTCGTTCACCCCGATGAGGGAGACCAGGGCGGTGTCTTTCAGCAGCACCAGCCACTGGTTGCCGAGCCCGGGCAGGGCGTGACGCCAGGCCTGGGGCAGCACGATGCGAAAGAAGGTGTGCCCCTTGCCCAGGCCGAGCGCCTGCGCCGCCAGCCGCTGCCCAGGGGGCACCGCATTGAGGGCGGCACGCAGGGTCTGGGTGGCGTAGCTCGCAAACAGCAGGGAGAGCGCCAGCACACCGCAGGCGAACGGGCTGAACTCCACATACTCCCCGGTGATGAGGAACAGCACCTGGGTCGAGCCGAAGTAGATGAAGAGCACCACCAGCAACTCGGGCAGACCACGGATCAAAGTGGTCAGGGTGGCCACGGGCCACACCAACGCACGCTGCTTGCTCAACTCAGCCGCACTGAATGCCAGTGCCAGCACCATGCCACCGACCAGGGATGCCAGGGCCAGCCCGAGGGTCATCCAGGCTGCATCCAACAACAGGCTCAACATGGCTTACTGCGCAAAGTACTTGTCATAGATCTTCTGATAGGTGCCGTTGGCCTTGATCTCGGCCAGCCCCTTGTTCAGCTGGGTCAGCAGTTCCTGGTTGCCCTTGGCCACGGCGATGCCAAAACCGGTACCGAAGTACTTGGCGTCGGTCACCGGGGTACCAACCACGGCGTATTCCTTGTGCTGCTTGAGCCAGTCGGCGGCCACCGCCGTATCGGCAAACACGCCGTCAGTACGGCCATTCATCATGTCGAGGAAGGCGCTCTGGTAGCTGGCGTAGGGCACGGTCAGCAGACCCTTGCTCACCCAGTTGTCCACCAGATAGGACTGGTGGGAGGTGCCGTTCTGCACGCCGACTGTCTTGTCCACCAGATCGTCCGGCCCCTTGAAGGTCTCTTTCTTGGCGACGAACACCGCGGAGTTCTCGTAATAGATGTCGGAGAAGTCGACCTGGGCGGCCCGCTCCGGGGTCACGTCCATGGCGGCGATGACGGCATCATAGCGACGGAACTTGAGGCTGGGGATCAGGCTGTCGAAGGCCTGGTTGTGGAAGCTGCACTCCAGCTTGGCCTGCTCGCAGACCGCGCGGGCCAGATCGATGTCAAACCCCTGGAACTCGTTCTTGTCATCCAGGTATTCGAACGGCGCATAGGTTGCCTCGGTGGCGAACTTGATCTCTTTGGCCAGCACAGAAGTGCTCAGCAGACCCATGGCGGCGATCAGCAACAGACTCTTTTTCATGACAGCTTCCTTATCGACTCAATATCAATGCATCAAGAATTCGGCAAACCGGCTGGTTTGCGGGGACTGGAAGATGGCGGCGGTGCCGGATTCGATGATCCGCCCCTTCTCCAGATAGATCACCTGACTGGCCACCTTGCGGGCGAACTCCACCTCGTGGGTCACCACCACCTGGGTGATGCCGGTCTGGCTCAGGGTGCGGATGATCTCCGCCACCTCTTTGGTAATTTCGGGATCCAGGGCAGCCGTCGGTTCGTCAAACAGCAGCACCTGGGGATCCATCATCAGGGTCCGGGCAATGGCGACCCGCTGCTGCTGGCCACCGGAAAGCCGTGCGGGCCAGGCGTCCCGTTTGTCGGCCAGTTGCAGCTGGGCCAGCAGATAGGCCCCTTTCTCGATGGCCGCGTCGCGGCTCATGCCGAGCACCTTGACGGGCGCTTCAATCAGATTCTCCATCACGGTGAGGTGCGGCCACAGATTGTACTGCTGGAACACCATGCCCACCTTGCGGCGCAGCGCCTGTGCCTGACGGTTGAATTCGGCAGTAGAGAGGCTGGACGGGAAAGAAAATTCACTGTCTGCGATGCGCAACACACCGGCATCCGGCGTGTCCAGCAAGTTCATCATGCGCAGCAGAGAGCTCTTGCCTGCCCCGCTCGGGCCCAGCAATACCAAGGTCTCGCCGGGAGCAGTCCGAAAGCTCACCTGCTGCAGTACCGGCACCTTGTGCCAGGATTTTTCGATGCCGATTAATTCGATACCCATACAGCCCAATTGAATAAGTTTTCAAAATTTCGTCCTGATTCTAGCGCCAGCATAAGTTGATGCAAGCTATATTTGAATCAATATGCAGAACAAGCGCCGCTTCCTTGCCAAAACAGGCATATGAATGCAAAATAGCAGCGCTGTTCGTATCTGCCGCCTGAGCGTGACAGGCGGTCACTCCCCTCATTCGTGAGTCCAAGATGAAACATAACGACAAGCAAGAAAAACTGGCCAAGGCCTTTAAAGCCTTGCTGAAAGAGGAGCGTTTCGGCTCCCAGGCAGAGATAGTGACTGCCCTGCAAGAGATGGGCTTCGAGAACATCAACCAATCCAAGGTCTCGCGCATGCTGAGCCGCTTCGGCGCCGTTCGCACCCGCAATGCCAAGATGGAGATGGTCTACTGTCTGCCGGTGGAGCTGGGTGTGCCCACCACCTCCAGCCCCCTCAAGAACCTGGTGCTGGATGTCGACCACAACGGCGCTCTGGTGGTGATCCACACCAGCCCCGGCGCAGCCCAGCTGATCGCCCGCCTGCTTGACTCCCTCGGCAAGGCCGAAGGGATCCTCGGCACCATCGCCGGTGATGACACCATCTTCATCACCCCGACCAGCGATACCGACATCGAGGAGCTCTACCTCTCCGCCCTCGAGCTGTTCGAGCAGACGCCCTGATCCGGTCGCCTTGGGCGATCCGCACAAAAATCCCGGCCTTGGCCGGGATTTTTTGTTTTGAGCGGTCGGCAGGCCGGGCTTATTTGCCCTCGGCCACCAGAAAATCGACGGAAGGGGCGAAGAAGGCCGCGCCGGTCACCGCCCGGGTGAAGCGCAGCAGGTGATCGAAGTGGCTGCCTTCCCCTTTGTACATGCTGGCCAGCATGGCGTTGAAGTGCAGCGGCGTGCGGCAGCAGGAGATGAAGTAGAGCCCCTGCTCGCTCATGGTGCCCCAGGGCATGCTCTGGCGCAGGATCTCCATGGACTCCCCCTTCGGGGTCTTGAGGTTGACCCGCTTGATGTGGGAGGTGAGCGGCTTGTCGGCGGACTCGTATTCGATGTTGTCGGCCTTGGTGCGGCCTATGATGTCTTCCTGCTCCTTCAGGGCCAGCTTCTCCCAGTCGCTCATGGCGTGGACCCAGCGCTGCACGTGGATGTAGGAGCCACCGGCGAACTCGCCGCCGTCCAGCAACGCCACCTCGGCGCGGTGCTCATCCTGCGGGTTCTCGGTGCCGTCGACGAAACCGGTCAGATCCCGGCAATCCTGGTTGCGAAAACCGCGGACTTCCTCGACCAATTCAACAAGCCCGGCCAGCAGGGCCATGACGCGATGACCGGCATGATGCAGCACGTCCACCCGATCGGCACGCAATTGTACGAAGAGATCGAACGGGGTATTGGGGGCCTCCTGACCGTTGGCGGATTGCGCCATGAAACCGCGGAACTGGGGCGGCCGGGCGGCAGGATAGAGATCATCCCAGGCGTCGGCCCCGACGGCGACCAGACCGCTGAAGGCCGCATCGGGGAAGTCGGCGCTCACCGCCTCCCAGAGTGCTGGCAGGCTGGCCAGGCGGGAGGTCAGGGCAGCGGCGTCACCGGTGCGATTGAACATCAGATAGAGGGCGTGCAGATTCGGCTCTGCGCAGATCCCGGCTTGGGCTTTCATGTCTCTCTCCAAGTGCATTGGCTATGGGCGTGGCGCGATTATAAACCAGCGCGCTTCCAGTTCATTGATTTCACGACAATACCACGCACTCAGGGCAAGGGATCAAACAACACCAGGGCATGAGGCGCCACGGTCACCCGCGCGCGTTCCCCTTCCAGGGGCTCACCGATGCTGGCTTCCAGTTGCTGGCCGCCACACTCCACCAGTACCCGGCAGTGATGGCCCAGGAACTGTTGCTCACGCACCCGGAGCTCACCGTCATCCGCCGCCGTCAACGCCAGTTGCTGAGGTCTGAGCATGAGCTGCAACCGCTCCCCCACCGCACGGCCATGGGGCTCCTGACCGCAGATGGTTCCAAGGAGGGTCTGCACGCAGTGGCTGTCCACCACCTCGGCCGCCAGATAGTTGACCCCGCCGAGAAACTCCGCCACGAAGCGGTTCCCGGGGCGGCGATAGAGCTGCTCCGGCTCCCCCACCTGCTCGATGCGACCGGCACGAAACAGGGCAAGCCGGTCGGCGAAGGCGAAGGCCTCTTCCTTGCTGTGGCTGACGAAAATGGCGCCAATGCCCTGCTGTTTGAGCAGCGCGCGGATCTCGAGGATCAGTTTCATCCGCACCTGGGTGTCGATGTTGGAGAAGGGCTCGTCCAGCAGCATCAGGCGCGGCTTGCACACCAGGGCGCGGGCGATGGCCACCCGCTGCTGCTGGCCGCCGGAGAGCTGGTGGGGATAGCGCTCCCCCAACCCCTGCAGGTTGACCAGCGCCAGCGCCTCGTCCACCTGCTGCTTGCGCAGGGCACGCTCCCCCTTAGTCAGACCGAAGCCGACGTTCTCGGCCACCGTCAGGTGAGGAAAGAGAGCGTAATCCTGGAAGATCATGCCGATATGGCGGGCCTCCGGCGGCACACTCACGCCGGGGGCATCGAGCAGGGTCTCTCCCAGCCGGATCTTCCCCTGGGCCAGGGGCAGCAGACCGGCCACCGCCTTGAGCAGCGTGGTCTTGCCACAGCCGCTGGCCCCCAGCAGACAGACGATCTCGTTGTCGGCCACCTGCAGGGAGAGCTGCTCCAGCACGGGGCGGCCATTGTAGTGACAGCTGACCTTCTCGATATTCAGGCAGGACAAGGTTCTTTTCCTCTCGCGTAGTGATGCCGGACGGGGCCGCTCAATGGCCCGGACCATCCAGGGTACGGTTGATCCACAGCAGGGGAATCAGCCCCACCAGCACGATGACGATGGCACCGAGCGCCCCCCGCTCCAGCATCTCGTCCGAGACGAACTGATAGACGTGGGTCGCCAGGGTTTCGAAGTTGAACGGCCGCAGCAGCAGGGCAGCGGGCAGCTCCTTCATGGATTCGATGAACACCAGCATGGCGCCGGCAAAGAGGCCGCGCCGTACCAGCGGCAGGTGAATGCGACGCAGCATGCCGCCCGCCCCCTGCCCCAGAGAGCGGGCCGCCATGTCGAGGCTGGGGGAGATCTTGCTCATGCTGCTCTCCACCGACCCGATGGCGATGGCCACGAAGCGCACCAGATAGCCGAACACGATGGCGGTGAGGGTGCCGGTCAGGAGCAGACCGGGGCCCGGCATCCCGAACCACTCGGCCAGATCGTTGATGCCAAAATCCAGGGCCGTGAGCGGCACCAGCACGCCGATGGCCAGCACGGTCCCCGGCATGGCATAGCCCATGGCGGCGAGGCGCAGGGGCAGCAGGCTGCGAGTCCCCCCATCGAGGCGACGGAAGAAGCCGAGCAGCAGGGCAATGGCCATGGCCAGCAGGGCGGTCAGGGCCGAGATGGCAAGGCTGTTGCCCGCAAAGCGCACGAATTCGGGCGTCCACGACAGCGCGAAGTAACGCACCCCGTAATCGAGCAGGATGACGAACGGCAGGGCGAACCCCGCCAGCACCAGGCCCCAGCACCAGAGCCCGGCCAGCACGCCCCTCAGGCCCCCGAGGGGGTAACGCAGGGGCTGCTCGAAGCCCATGGACTTCTGGAACACCTGCTGGCGCTGGCGGGAGCGGCGCTCCAGCGCGATGAGCAACACCACCGCCAGCAGCATCAGACAGGAGAGCTTGGCGGCGGTCGCCAGGCTGCCGTAGCCGAGCCAGGTGTCGTAGATGGCGGTGGTCAGGGTGTTGATGGCAAAGAAGTGGACGGTGGCAAAGTCCGCCAGAGTTTCCATCGCGACCAGAGATGCCCCCACCATGATGGCCGGGCGGGCCAGGGGGAGGCTCAGGCGGCGAAAGCTCTGCCAGGGGGTGCAGCCGAGCAGACGGCTGGAGTGAATGAGGCTGACCGACTGCTCCAGGAAGGAGGCCCGTGCCAGCAGATAGACATAGGGGAAGAGCACCAGCGCCAGCACCCAGGCGGCGCCCCCGAGGGAGCGAATGGCCGGGAACCAGTAGTCGGCCGGTCCCTGCCAGCCAAACAGGGCACGCAGCCCCGCCTGCAGCGGGCCCGAGTAGTCGAGCAGGTCGGTATAGACGTAGGCAACGATATAGGAGGGCATCGCCATGGGCAGCATCAGCGCCCATTGCAGGGCGCGGCGCCCCGGCACCTCGCACATGGCCACCAGCCAGGCGGTGGGCACTCCGAACAGCAGGCTGAGGCAGACCACCCCCAGCACCAGGCCGGACGTGTTTCGCAGATAGTCGGGCAGTACGGTATCGGCGAGGTGGGCAAACAGTTCCCCATCAGCCGAGAAGGCGGAGAAGACCAGGGCGAGTACCGGCAAACCCAGCAGCAGGGCGGTGGCCCAGCTGCCGGCAATCCATCCAAAATGTTTCATGAGTCCACAGAAGTTGATGGGGCCGTTGGCCCCATCTGATTACAAGTCGAATTTCACTTCATCCAGCAGTTGCAAGGCGTCCTTGCGGTGCTTGGCATAATCGCTGACCGGCATGGGGTCAGACTTGAACGTGCCCCAGGACTTGACCATGGCAGAAGGCTCGACCCCCGCCTTGACCGGGTACTCGGCATTCACGTCCGCATACATGTGCTGGGCGGTATCCCCGGAGAGGAACTCCATCAGCTTCTGTGCTGCGTCCTTGTTCTTGGCATACTTGGTCATGGCCACGCCGCTCACGTTGACATGGGCACCGCGATCACCCTGGTTCGGGAAGTTGATTTCCACCGCGTCGGCCCAGGACTTCTGCGCCGGGTCCTTCAACATGGCACCCAGGTAGTAGCTGTTGCCCAGGGATACATCACAGATGCCGTCCTTGATCGCCTTGACCTGATCACGGTCGTTGCCCTGGGGCTTGCGCGCCAGGTTGGCCTTGACCCCTTCCAGCCAGGTCTTGGTGTCCGCCATGCCGTGATGGGCAATCATGGACGAAACCAGCGCCACATTGTACTCGTGCTTGCCGCTACGGGTACAAATTTTTCCTTTGAATTCAGGCTTGACCAGATCTTCGTAGCGGATGGTGTCGAGCTTGCCAAGACGCTCCTTGCTGGAGTAGATGGCACGCACCCGGGTGGTCAGGGCGAACCAGCGGTTGTCCGGATCGCGATAGATGGAGGGGATGTTCTCCTGCAGCGTCTTGCTGTCCACCGGCTGCACCAAGTCCTTGTCCACCAGCTCGGTCAGACGGCTTATGTCCACGGTCAGCATCAGATCTGCCGGAGAGAGCTTGCCTTCCCGTTCCAGACGCTCGTTCAGCCCCTCTTTGGCAAACACCACATTGACCTTGATCCCGGTCTCCTTCTCGAACTGCTGGATGATGGGCTTGATCAGCTCATCCTGACGGTTCGAATAGACGTTTACCTCCTGGGCGGCGAACGCCGACTGGGCGACAAGCGTGGAGAAAGCCAGTGCCAACATCTTCATTTTCATCATCCGTTCCTTGTCTGCGTAAAGAGTGATAACCATTTTCGTTTGCATTCTGCATGAATCGGGAGGAGAGGATCAAGGCGGTTTGCTGGGTTGGAACGATCTATTTAATCAGCGGCCAAACAAAAAGACCGGATGGAATCCCATCCGGTCTTTCGACGACCACCCATTCACACTGTCGGCAGAACCTGCCCGGACCTTTGCCCGACCCGGCCGGGCAAAGGAGCGTACTCAGAGCGCCTCGTCGTCGCTCTCACCAGTACGAATACGCACCGCTTGCAGCAGGTCATAGACGAAAATCTTGCCGTCACCGATCTTGCCGGTATAGGCCGCCTTGCAGATGGCCTCGATCACCCCTTCGACGTTCTCGTCTGCGGTGGCGATCTCCAGCTTCACCTTCGGCAGAAAGTCGACCTGGTACTCGGCTCCCCGGTATAATTCGGTGTGCCCCTTCTGGCGACCAAAACCCTTCACTTCGGAGACGGTCAGGCCTTCCACCCCCAGGTTGGCGATGGCCTCGCGCACGTCGTCCAACTTGAAAGGTTTGATAATCGCAGTAATCAGCTTCATCTGGTTGCTCCCAATCCATGGTATGTCACGAATGGGTCATCAATTCTTGTGCCAAGTATTTTTATCGTTTATTTTCATATAGATAGACATGACACTCTGAGCCGGAAAGGCTCAGGATCACCAAGGAAGCGCATCTCGCCCCATAATGAGGCACCAAGCTGCACCAGACTCCCTTGATGCACCAAATGAGAGCATCACCCCATGTTAGTCATCTCCAACAGCGTGATCATCCCCTGGCATGAACTGCAATTCCAGACCATGCGGGCCCAGGGCAATGGCGGCCAGCACGTCAACAAGACCGACTCCGCCGTCTGGCTGCGCTTCGATTATCGCGACTCCCCCAGCCTGCCGCCGCTCTACAAGGAGGGACTGGAGCGGCTCAGCGACAGCCGGGTTCACGACGGCTTCATCCAGATCAGGGTCGAGACCCATCGCAGCCAGGACATGAATCGCAAGGAGGCCATGAGCCGCCTGACCGAGCTGCTGAAAAAAGCCGCGTGGCGCCCCAAGGCCCGCCACGCCACCAAGCCGACCCGCAGCTCCCAACGCAAGCGGGTCGATGCCAAGAAACGCAAGGGAGAGATCAAATCCACCCGCGGCAAGCCCGTGCTGGAGTGACCTGCCACAACCCCGAGGACAAGAGAATGCAGTACAGCTTTTGTGAATGTGCCAAGGGGCCCCTGCTCATCGCCATCGATGGGGCCGGGCTGCGCCACGTGGAATTCATGCAAGGGGAGCGCCCCGTCCTGCCGCAACCGGAGTGGCAGCGGGATGATGTCGCCCTGGCCCCTTTTGTCGAGCAGTTTGCCGCCTACTTTGCCGGCCGCCTGCGGCGCTTCGATCTCCCCCTGGCCGCCACGGGCACACCATTCCAGCAGGCCGTGTGGCAGGCGTTGTGCGACATTCCCTACGGCGAGACCGTCAGCTACCTCCAGATTGCAGAGGCCATCGGCAACCCCAGGGCGGTGCGGGCGGTGGGCGCCGCCAACGGCCGCAATCCCCTCAGCATCATAGTGCCCTGCCACAGGGTCATAGGGCGCAGCGGTGAACTGACCGGCTACGGGGGAGGCATCCCCATCAAGCGCTGGTTGCTGGCACTGGAGCAGGAGACCGCAGACCACTTCGCGCTGACTCCATGAAAGGGTGCGCCTCCTGTCAAATGCGGGTTGCGGGTGCAGGCACCACAGACCGCAGGCCACTCGCGCGGATCCTCTGACGAGCGGCATCTTCATCACATACGAGTTGCTGGGCCCAACAGCAGACCGC
This sequence comes from Aeromonas sp. TW 6, assembly GCF_013168745.1. Lineage (NCBI taxonomy): Bacteria > Pseudomonadati > Pseudomonadota > Gammaproteobacteria > Aeromonadales > Aeromonadaceae > Aeromonas > Aeromonas sp. TW 6. The sequence goes on from NZ_JABERS010000005.1 coordinate 79,295, forward strand.
AGGCGGCGTTGCACTGCCCATGACGGACAGCATCCCCATCACATGCTGGTTGCTTGCCATCTGGCAGTATGGTTGCGTGATGTGTTGAGCCTGCACCGGGATAATCTGCCGCCGGATCCGCCCCATGGCAGGAGCATGCCCACCGCCCCGATTCATCTTTCCTTTGAGCCGCACAGCAAAATAAATCACTGATTATTTATTTTATTTCAGCATCAATCATTTAAAAATCACATTTCGGTAGCATTTTGAAAATGAACACAGTATGAAGACTCGCCTCAGAAGCGCTTCAGAGAGCATCAGGCATCATGGCTTCACACTTGGATGGGACGGCTCATCCCTCATTCAGGTGGCACCCATGTGACGCTTCCAATCTGTCTTTTCCCCGCGCCTCCCCAGAGGCGCTTTTTTTTGCCTGCAAGCGGGTGCAAAAAAGCCCGCCGAAGCGGGCAATGATTGGAAGGTGCTGACTTCCAGGGTCTATCAGAGGGCGAGGAACAAGCCTGCCAGGGAGGCGCTCATCAGGTTTGCCAGCACCCCCGCCAGGATGGCGTGCATGCCATAGCGGGCGATGAAGGACTTGCGCTCCGGCACCATGGCCCCCAGGCCGCCGATGAGGATCGCCATGGAAGAGATATTGGCGAAACCGCACAGGGCGAAGGTGACGATGGCCTTGCTCGACTCGTTCAAGGTCTGATCCTGCACCAGGGCGATGAAGGCGACGAACTCGTTGATGACGATCTTGGTGCCGATCAGGGCACCGGCCGCCTGGGCCTGATCCCAGGGGACGCCGATGAGCCAGGAGACGGGGGCAAACAGCCAGCCCAGGATGATCTGGAAGCTCAGCTCCAGCCCCACCAGGTCGCCGGCCCAGCCCAGCAGGCCGTTGAGCAGGGCGATCACGCCGACGAAGGCCAGCAGGGTCGCCCCCACGGCGACGGCGATGTTGAGACCCGCCATGGCGCCATCGGCGGCCGCTTCAATGACGTTGGTGGCGCGGGGGATCTCCACGTCTTCGTGGTGATCTTCCTCTTGCGCGGCGGGCGGCACCAGGATCTTGGCCATGGCAAGCCCGGCAGGGGCGGACATGAAAGCCGCCGCAATCAGGTATTTCAGCTCGACCCCGATGCTGGCGTAGCCCACCAGGGTGCCGCCGGCTACCGAGGCCAGTCCGCAGCTCATCACCGCAAAGAACTGGGAATCGGACATCCTGGAGAGATAGGGTTTGACCACCAGCGGCGCTTCCACCATGCCGACGAAGATGTTGGCGGTGGCAGAGAGGCTCTCGGCGCGGCCGGTGCCCAGCAATTTCTGCAGGCCGCCGCCGAGCAGGGCGATCACTTTGGGCATCAGGCCGATGTGATAGAGGATGGCGATCAGCGCGGAGAAGAAGATGATCACCGGCAGCACGTTGAAGGCGAAGATGAAGCCCAGCTTGAACTTGGCCAGATCCCCGAACAGGAAGGCAATCCCCTCCTGGCCGTAGCCGATGACGCTGCTGACGCTCTCGCTGACACCGTTCAAGACCTGCTGACCGGCGGGCAGCCAGAGCACCAGGGCGGCGAAGAGCACTTGCAGGCAGAGGGCAAAGCCCACTGTTCGCAACGGGATACGACGACGATTATCAGAGCAGAGTGCGGCCAGGGCCAGGATGCTCAGGATACCAAGCAGGGCAATCATGGGGATTCCATCCAGTGAGGCTGAAGATGGGCGCGGATTCTGCTCCCCTCCCCTCACCGCCGCAACCCTGCCGGGTTACAACCCTGTTAGCAAAAACGTTTGCACGATATCGGTTGCGCCAACTGACTGATTTGACACAACTTTGAAACCGCACTCACGCCAGTGTTCTTGTATGGAAACGATTATTCCTCGGTGCCGGACAATTTCCCCCCGAGCCAGGGTGCGAGTCGCTGCGCCCAGTAGGGCCCGGGTCCGAAGCTCTCCTTGAGGAAGTCGATGAACAGCCGGATCTTGGGATCCAGATGCTCTCGCCTGGCATAGACGGCGTGCACCGCCATCTTCTGGTTCGGTTGCCACTGGGGCAGCAGAGGGATGAGCTGACCAGATTGCAGCTCCTTGTCCAGCAGGTAGTTGGCCACATAGGCGATGCCGAGCCCGGCCAGGGCGGCGTCCCGCACCGCTTCCGCCAGATCCACCCGATAGTTGCCCGCCACCTGCACCGTCTGGCGCTCCTTGCCCTGGCGAAATGACCACTCGTGGTAGCGCCGCTCCCGGCTCTGGTAGGTGATGCAATTGTGATGGGCCAGATCCCTGGGGTGCAGTGGCGTGCCGTGACTCAGCAGATAATCCGGCGAGGCCACCAGCACGAAACCGATGTCTGCGAGTCGCTGCCCTACCAGGGACTCGGGTTTGTCCTCGTAGGTGGTGATCCAGAGATCCAGCCCCTCATCCACCAGATTGGTGCGGTGATCGAACAGGGACACCTCCAGCTCCAGATCCGGATAACGTGCCTGAAACGCCTTGAGGCGCGGGATCACGTGCAACCGCCCGAAGGATTGACCAACCCCCAGATGGAGCACACCGCTCACCTTGCCACGGCGCTCCGCCACCATGGATTCCGCCTCCAGCGCCACCGCCACCAGAGCGCGGCAGTGGCGGGCATACTCCTGACCCAGTTCGGTGAGCCCGAAACGGCGGGTAGTGCGCTGTACCAGCTGGGCGCCGAGCGCGGTTTCCAGCAGGGCGAGCTGCTTGCTGATGTGGGATTTGGAAACCCCGAGGCGGCGCGCAGCCGCCGAGATGCCCTGTTCACGAACCAGGGCATCGAAGATCACCATTTGGGGAAGACGTTGCAGCACGGTGTCACCGGAGTGGATGGCGGGGCCGCATTATTCCAGAGCGGCCCGCCATGGGGTAGGGTCAGTGCCCCAGGGCATCGATGATCTGCTGTTTGAGAGGATCATCCGACGGATTCTGGTTGGCGCCATAGCTCGCAATCAGCTTGCCGTCCCGCCCGACCAGGTACTTGTGGAAGTTCCAGTTGGGCGCATCACCGTCGGCAGCAGCGGTCAGCCCCTTGAACAGCGGCACCGCATCCGAACCCCGCACCGCCACCCGGTTGAACATGGGGAAGGTCACCCCGTAGTCCCGGCGGCACACCTCGGCGGTTTTGTTCTCGTTGCCCGCCTCCTGCCAGAAATCGTTGGAAGGGAAGCCCAGCACCATCAGTCCCTTCTCCTTGTAGCCCTGATAGAGGGCTTCCAGATCCCGGAACTGACCGCTGTAACCGCAGTAGGAGGCGGTGTTGACCACCAGCACCACCTTGCCCTCGGTCAACTGGCAGAGGTTGTGGCGCTGGGTGCTGTTGAGCTCCCGCATCTCCACGTTGAAGTAATCGGGGCAGGCGGCAGAGACCGCACCCGAGCCGAGCATCAGCAGCAGGGTGAACCATTTCATCGACGTGACTCCCATTGTTTTGTCCATCATACGCAAGACCCCGGAATCTGGTTCAGGGATCAGTGCAGGGGGATCCCGGTCAGCCAGCCGTGTCCCCAGAAGATAAGCAGAGCCGTGAGGGCCAGCCCCGCCCCCAGACTGATCCCCGTCCCCTGCCAGGTGGCGGCGGCACGGGGGTGACGACCCCACTCCCGCATCGAAATCCAGACGATGCTGATGAGAGCCCAGAGACCGAGCCCGCCAAACAGCACCAGAGAACGCGCCTCGCTGTTCACCGCCAGATGGGCCCCCGACCAGAGCAGCACCCCGAGCAGCTGGGGATGCACCAGCCAACGGCGGAAATGGTTCGCCCCCTGCCCCGCACACAGCAGGACAAGGGCGATCGGCATGATCCCCATCACCAGGGTGGGCCCCCAGACAGGCAGAAAATAGAGAGGCATAGGGCTGGCACTGCGCCAGCCTGCGAGGATGCAGCCGATGGCGACGAACACCAGCAGCGAGAAGAGCCCCTTGTAGCGGTTCTCCCCCAGCCGAGCCCGCAGACGGGCGCGGTGCTGTGCCGCAAAACAGGGGTAAAGATGAGTCAGGGTGAACAACACCACCCCCAGGGTCAGCAGGATCATGGCTCGCACCTCGCATATTGCCTCCCGGAATGGGAAGCCCTCCCTCAGGCGGGCCTTGTTTCTCGTGGCTCCCTCACTGTCGGGAGATCACTATGCCGCAAAGCCCCTTGTCAGAATACAAAAACCATATGAAAGACAGCAGGATAATAAAAAAAGCCGACCCAAGGATCGGCAAGTGCGTCAGAGGTGCCACGCCGGGCCGCTCACTCTGCTGCACGGGGCAAGGTCAGGCCGATGCACCGCATCGGCCAGGAGAGAGGGTCATTTGCGCAGCAGGTAGAGAGCCGCCACGTTGCGGGCCGTGAGCTGCAGGTTGGTGGTGGCGGTGGCCAGCGCCTCCGGCAGGGACATGGCCCGATTGACCACGGCGAACACCGCATCCAGTCCGTGCTCGTGCACCACGCCGCAGTCATCGGTGAGGCATCCGGCGATGCCGATCACCGGCTTGCCGAACTGCTTGGCACAACGAGCTACCCCGATGGGCGTCTTGCCATGGATGGTCTGGCTGTCGATGCGGCCCTCGCCGGTGATGACCAGATCCGCATCGGCCACTTCATCGGCCAATTTCAGCGCCTCGATGACGATCCGGATGCCGGGTTTGAGCTCGGCGCCGAGCAGCCCCACCAGGGCTGCCCCCATGCCGCCTGCGGCCCCCGTTCCCGGGATCTCCTTCACCTGCTTGCCAAGCGCCTGCTCGATGCAGTCCGCGTAACGGGCCAGATTGGCATCCAGCTCGGCCACCATCTCGGGAGTTGCCCCCTTCTGCGGACCGAACACGGCGGACGCCCCTTTCGGGCCGCACAGCGGATTGTCCACGTCGCAGGCCACCTCGATGGTGAGTCCGGTCAGACGGGGATCCAGCCCGCTCAGGTCGATGGTGGCCAGCTCGGCCAGACCGGCACCGCCCGGCGCGATGGGGGTACCATCTGCTTTCAGGAGCTTGCCGCCGAGTGCCTGGATCATGCCAGCACCGCCGTCATTGGTGGCGCTGCCGCCGATGCCGAGGATGAGGTGGTTCACCCCCATCTCCAGCGCGGCCAGGATCAGCTCCCCGGTGCCGACACTGGAGGTGAGCCGCGGATTGCGCAGCTCGGGCGCAACCAGATGGAGGCCGGAGGCCGCCGCCATCTCGATGACGGCGCGCTTGCCATCCCCCAGCAGGCCCACGAAGCCCTGCACCCTGTTGCCGAGGGGGGCGGTCACCTCGACCGGCAGGATGCGACCACCGGTGGCATCCACCAGAGACTGCACCGTCCCCTCGCCGCCATCGGCCATGGGCAGCTTGACGTAGGTGGCATCCGGCAGCACCTGCTTGAAACCGGCCTCGATGGCATCGGCCACCGCCATGGCGCTCAGGCTCTCCTTGAATGAATCGGGGGCGATCACAATTTTCATATCAGTTCCTTAGGCGAGGCCAAACACGCCAAACATCAGGGTGGAGACAACGGCGATGGTCAGACCGACCGCGGTTTCGTAGGGGATGAGCTTGAGCCGCTCGCCGACGCCCATGTGGACGCTGCCGCCGGTGGCATGGAAGAAGGAGCCGTGGGGCATGTGGTCAAACACGGTGGCGCCGGCGTGGATCATGGCGGCCCCTGCCAGGCTGCTGATCCCCAGTTCAATCAGAGTGGCGCTGAACACGTTGGAGGCCACCACAGTCCCGGCCGTGGTCGAGGCGGTCGCCAGCGACATCAGGGCACCGGAGATGGGGGCCAGCAGATAGGAGGGCAGACCGGAAGCGGTCAGGCCGCTGATGAGCACATCTTTCAGGCCGGAGTTGGCGATGATGCCCGCCAGGGTACCCGTCCCCAGCAGCATGATGGCCACCGGCGCCATGCGGGCCAGGCCCGAGACGGCAAACTGGTTCACCTTGGTGAACTTGCCCATCATCAGGGCACCGACCAGGCCGCCGAGAGGCAGCGCAATGAGCGGGTCCACCACGATGCCGGCGATGGGACGCAGGGCCAGCAGCAGGATGGCGACCAGGGGCGCACTGATGGCGGCGGCAAAGCCGGGCAACTTGGCACCGTCAAAGCTCACCACCTCGTCGGCGGCCACCTTGCTGCCCCGGTTGTTGAGGCGCTTGGCGAGCCAGTAGGCCATCACCAGACCGAACAGGCCGGGAATGATGCCCGCCGCCATCACCGAGGTGAGAGGCAGGTGGAAGGCATCGGCTGCCGCGATGGCGTTGGGGTTGGGAGACATGACGTTGCCCGCCTTGCCACCGCCTATCATCGCCAGCAGGATGGCCGCCTTGGAGAGATCGGCACGGCGGGCGATGGCCAGCGCAATGGGGGCGACCGTGATGACGGCCACGTCCACGAAGACGCCGACCGCGGTCAGGATCAGGGTGGCCAGCGCCAGGGCCAGCAGGGCGCGGGTTTCGCCGAGTTTCTTGACGATGGTCTCGGCGATGGTGGTGGCGGCGCCCGATTCGATGAGCACCCCGGCCAGCACACCCGCCGCCAGGATCCGCATCACTGCCGTGGTGATCCCCTGGGCGCCGCCGATCATCAGGGCGACGGTCTGGGTCAGGTCGGCGCCACCGATCAGGCCACCGGCCAGGGCACCGACAATCATGCCGTAAGCGGGCGGCACCTTCTTCAGGATGAGGAAGATGGCGATGGAGAGCGCGGCGAGCGCGCCGAGCGCGGAGACTGGGATCATGACGGGCACCTTGTTGTTGTAATGAGTGGCGCCATTATGGGGATCCCCGCCTGGAATGCTTTGGCCATAAAACCAAAAAAAGCATTTACCGGCCTTGTATTTTTGTTGGAAAAGACAAATCAGCTATCGAGACTGAGCCCGAGATAGAGCAGAAATTTGTCATCTAACTTATTGAAATTCAAACCGGTTATCTGCTCTATCCGGGTCAGTCGATAACGCAGGGTGTTGGGGTGAATGAACAGGGCTTCGGCACAGGGATGCAGATCACAATCCTGCAAGAAATATTGGCGCAGCGTCTTTTGCAGCGTTCCCTTTGTGTCCTCCTGCGCCAGCTTTTGCAGCGGAGCCCGCAGCTGATCCGCCTGCCAAGAGTCCGCCAGGGTGCCGAGCAGCACTGAGAGCCGGTAATCCTCGAAGAAATAGACCTGCTTGCGGGGCGACTGGCGCATGCCACGGCGCAAGGTGTCTCGCGCCGTCTGGTAGGAGAGCGCCAGCCCGGGGATGCCGGCGAAGTAATCACCCACCCCGATGCGAACCTTGAAATGGGGAATACGGGAGAGCAGCTGCCGGATCCGGCTGCGCTCCTGCGCCGACTGCCAGACGCCGTCGCTGAGCTGGGCGGGTTTGAGCACCACTATCTCGTCCAGGCCGTTGATGGCCACCAGGTTGTCCCGCTCCGGGTTTTCCAGCAGGTGAACCAGCTCCCTCACCTGGGCGGGCTCGGCCTCCTCCAGCGCCAGCACGGCCACCACCCGGGGCTGGGCGAGATCCAGCTCGAGGAAGCGGGCCACCTGTTGCAATTGATCGGCCCGCCCTTCGTCGCGAATGAGCTGCAACACCAGCTCCTCCTTGTGGCGCTTGTCCCACTGCAACTGCTCGGTGAGCGCCGCCTGTTCCAGGATGAGCTCGGCGGTCATGCGCACCAGCTCGGCGTAAGCACGCACGATGTCCGGATCCCCAGAGATGCCGATGACACCGAGCAGCTCCCCCTGATAGGCGATGGGCAGGTTGATGCCGGGCCTCACCCCCTTGAGCTCCCGGGCGGTGGCCTCGCTTATCTCCACCACCCGGTTCTCGGTCAGGGCCAGCACGGCCCCCTCGTGGCGCTGGTGCAGCCGCTCCGGATTGCCGGACGCAATGATGAGTCCCCGTTCATCCATGACGTTGACCGAGAACGAGAGGATCTTCATCGCCCGGCTGACTATCTGATGCGCGAGCGCGTCGTTGAGCTGCATTACCTCTCCATACCATTCGTTGACAGGGTCCCCGGCGTGCGCCATCACCGGGATCACCCGTTAAAGATCCCACATCATCAAGACAAGCGCGGGGGGGATCGCTAGAATAGGCCACTTTACGCTATCAGTGCCCCACCATGGATCAAGGATCCGGCATCATGCCGCTTTGCGCCGTGGTGGTTTCACCCTCCGATATGGACTCCGCTATGGATTATGAATTTCGCCGCGACCCGTTCGGTGGCTATCGCGCCCGGTTCTCCATGGGCCATGAAGCCATCGGCCAGTGGTTGATCGACGAGGTGGGCAAGGACGAGGAGAAGCTCGACGAGCTGTTCGCCATCATCGACCAGCTCTCCAGCCGGACCCGCACCGAATACCGGCTGCTGGGGGGCGACTACTCCCTGCTGCTGACCCACGAGGAAGCCGAGGTGAAGGCCAATGTCCTCAATATCGAGCAGGACGAGGATCTCGACGATCTCGCCTACTACGATGATGAACAGCTGGCCATGTGCGGGCTGGAAGATTTTGCCCAGGTACTCGGCTCCTGGCGCGCCTTTATCCGCAACGAGGATATGGGCTGATTACCCCCATTCGGGCGAGCATGCCCCTTGCAACCCAACAGGATTGACTATGTCCATTTACGATTTTGATGACGAACTGCCGGAAGACGAGCTGGATCAACCGAAGAAACCCGCCCAGCCCAAGAAGAAGGGCAAGCAGGTGCTGAACACCCAGGTCAACCTGAGCCCGCGCGATGCCAGCCGCCTGAACGGCATGCACGTCGAGGCCATCACCACCCTGGATGACGTCAGTCTGCCGAAGAACGTCATCTTCAAGGCCGGTCTCATCGCCCTGGGCGAGCTGGAAGCCAGCAAACGCGCCGACATCATCGCCCGGGTCATCGCCGAGTCCGGTCGCTGATACGGGAAGGCCATCGCCTCTCTCGGTGGCATCTTGCCGCCGTCCAAGCCGGAGCCCAGCTCCGGCTTTTCATTGCGCGTCTTCTGCCGGCCAGTCTCGGCCACCCCCTTTTCCTTGAACCAGACCATGGGGATCGTTAAGGTGCGCCCTTCATTCATACAAGGAGACTCGATGTTACCACTCCCCGATATCCTCATCTGGCTCGTCCTGGGGCTGGCCGTACTCTGCTGCCTCGCCCGCCGGACCAGGCCCGGCATGCTCCTGCTGGGACTAGCCCTGCTTACCGCCCTCTGGCTTGAGCGACTCGCGCCCCTCGCCGCTCTTGTCAGCCTCGCCGGTCTGCTGCTGGCCTGGCGTACCCCCACCCTGCCCCCACCCTGGCGCGGCGTCGCACTGACGCTGGTACTGCTGTGGTCCCTCGCCCTGACGCTGCATCTGGTGCCAGGCTTTGACAATCTCAGGGTGCTCGACAAGGTACAGGCGGGCCCGGCCAGCGTGCCCTTCACCCTCTACCTCAATCTGGACAAGCCGCTCATTTTCTTCGCCCTGCTGCTGGCCATCCCCGGCCTGCTCGGCCCGGGTGGAACGATGCGCTGGCGGCCGCTGGCCCTGCTCATCCTGCCGCTCGCTGCCCTGCTCATCACCGCCTGGCAACTGGGCGCCCTCAAACCCGAAGCGGGACTGCCCCACTGGTGGTGGCTGTTCGCGTTCAACAACCTGCTGTTCACCTGCGTGGCGGAAGAAGCGCTGTTCCGGGGATGCATCCAGCAAGGGGTGGCAAGCCGAAGCACGCCCTGGGCAGGTCTCCTGGTCGCCAGCCTGCTGTTCGGCGCAGCCCATCTTGCCGGTGGCCCGTTGCTGGTGTTGTTCGCCGCGCTGGCGGGGGCCTGCTATGGCCTGGCGTTCCAGCTGAGCGGGCGCCTCAGTGTCGCCATCCTGCTCCACTTCCTGTTCAACTTCGCCCACCTGGCCCTGTTTACCTATCCCCTGGCCAGCCACTGACGTCGAGCACAGGTTCACCGGGCAAAAAAATGCCCCGCCCCCGTGGGGGCAGGGCATCTGCATTCACCCTGCAATCTAGTCGACGTAGAAGGTCTGCTGGAAGGTCAGCGTCTGCTGCTGCCCCTCCCCCATGATCTTCAGGGTGAACTGGTAGGTGTCCTCATTGCGATAGGGCAGCACTGCCAGGTAATAGATGGCATTCCCCTCTTTCACCTCCTGAAAATTCAGGGGGCGAAGGGTGCCGGTCAGATTGCGGGCTTCGCCGCTGATCCCCACCGCCTGTGCCACCCCCTGCTTGTTCTGCACCGCGATATTGACGATGCCGTTATAGCGGCTGCGCTCCAGGCCATAGGTCCTGGCTACCTCGGGGGTGAGGAAGCTGGAGTTGAACGCGCTGTAGTGCACTTTCCAGGGGCCCAGCTCCTGCATCTGCTCAGCCCGCAGCGGCAGCGTCATCAGGAGTGCCAGCAGGCAACTCATCCAGGCTGTTTTCATGATGTCATCCCTCTCGTATCAACCCTGATTATCGAGCAGAGCGGCAATCTCGGCGGGGATCTGTTTTGGCGCGTCGATGGCGACCGTCTTGTGCCGACCCAGCTCCCCCCGCAGGATGCGAACCTGCCCCTTGGCCACCTTGCACTGCTTGGCCAGGTACTTGATCAGGTGACTGTTGGCCTGACCATCCACCGGCGGTGCCGTGATGGCCACTTTCAACTCGTCACCGTGCAATCCGATGATCTGATCCCGGCTCGCCTTGGGCTGGATCATCAGATGCAACACCAGCTCGTCCCCTTCCAGCAGGACAGCGGGCATCAGATCATCCACCACAACTGGCCGAACAGATCCCCCATCAGGTAGTTGATGGCCTGCAGCGCGATGAAGGCGACCAGCACGGAGAGATCCAGCCCGCCCAGTGCAGGCAGGATGCGGCGAATGGGGGCCAGGAAGGGTTCAGTGAGCTGGTGCATCACGTATTCAATGGGGTTGCGACCCTGGCTGACCCAGCTCAGGATGGCGCGGATCAGCAGGATCCAGAAGATCATGGAACCCGCTTTCTTCAACACGGTGAGCGTCGCAAACAGACAGAGAGTGAGCCAGTCCGCCTGCAGCACATTCATGCTCTTGAGCAGGACCAACTTGCCAACGGCGATCAGCAGCGCCAGCAGCACAGAGGCCATGTCCAGCCCGCCAAAACCCGGGATGACGCGGCGCAGGGGCACCACCAGCGGGTTGGTCAGCTTGACCACCATCTGGCTCATGGGATTGTAGAAGTCGGCCCGCGCCCACTGCAGCCAGACCCGCAGCAGCACCACCATGAGGTAGAGATCAAAGACAGTGTTAATCAAAAAGTAAGCCGTGTTCATCCGGGCTCCTTGCTAAAAGGGATTCAGAAAAGGGTTTCCATTTCGCCGGCCCGGGTAACGGCCGCCTGCATGGCTCTTGCGGTCAGCGGCATCAGCCCCTGCTCCTGGAATGTCTTGACGGCCTCGGCCGTGGTCCCGCCCTTGCTGGTCACCTGCTCGCGCAGGGTCTGCAGCGACAGATCGGGATTCTGCTCCACCATGGCGGCCGCCCCCAGGGCGGTTTGCTGCACCAGCAGGCGAGCCTGCTCCGGCGTAAAGCCCATGGCCTCGGCCTCCTCGGCAATCGCCTGCATGAACAGGAAGAAGTAGGCCGGGGCACTGCCCGCCGCCGCAATGACGCCGTTGATGCCGGCCTCCTCATCCACCCAGAGGGTCTTGCCCACGGATTGCATCATCTGTTCGGCCACCGCCCTATCGGCCTGCCCGATGGCGGGCGGTGCATAGAGCCCGGTCATCCCCAGCCCCAGCAAGGAGGGGGTGTTGGGCATGGTGCGAATGATGCGATCGTGACCGCCTGCCATCTCCTGCAAGCGCGCGACGCGAATGCCGGCAGCGATGGAGATGAGCAACTTGCCATCCAGCGAGCCAAGCTCGGCCACCAGTGCCGTCAGCATGCCCGCCATCAGCTGGGGCTTGACCGCCAGCACGATCACCTCGGCCTCCCGGGCCGCCTCGGCGTTGTCCTGGGTGATACGGATGCCGAACTGGCTGGCCAGTTCGTCCAGCTTGGGACGGCTGGGATTGGCGGCGATGATACGCTCTGCCGGGTAACCCGCCTGGATGAGGCCGGCAATGATACTGCGGCTCATGTTGCCTGCCCCGATGAAGGCGAGGGTTCTCTGCTGCATCAAACACTCCTGTTACTGACATCGCAGCGGATGCCGACCCAGCCTGTGCGGGCTGACAGCATCACACGCGCCTGTTTACCTGAAAAAAGCACGACCGGGGTGTTTCTCGCCCCGGCTCTTGCTCATGAATAGTCACGGGCCCCGAAGATGGCGGTCCCGACCCGCACCATGGTACTGCCATGGGCAATGGCCGGCTCGAGATCCTCGGTCATCCCCATCGAAAGGGTGTCGACGCTCGGGTATTGTTGCGCAAGCTCGGTGAACAGAGCCTGCATGCGCGCCATCTGGGCCGCGAGCACCCCCTCGTCGCTGGTATGCTCGGGGATGGCCATCAGGCCGCGCAACCGCAGCCGCTCGCTCTGGGCCACCAGAGAGGCCAGGCGGAAAATCTCTTGCTCCGACGTACCGGATTTGCTGCTCTCTCCGCTAATATTGATTTGCAGACAGATATTTAGCGGCGCGAGCCCACCCGGTCTCTGATTGTTGAGGCGTTCGATGAGCTTGTCGCGATCGACACTTTGAACCCAGTCGAACCGCTCCGCCACCAGCTTGGACTTGTTCGATTGCAGCGGACCGATAAAGTGCCACTCTATGTCTGTACAGGCGTTCTGCTCGCGCAAGGCATCAATCTTGAGCGCGGCCTCCTGGGCGTAGGATTCGCCAAAGCGCCGCTGACCGGCGGCATAGGCAGCCTGAATGTCCCCCAGCGGCTTGGTTTTGCTGACAGCAAGCAACTGGATGTGATCTGGGCTGCGGCCAACACGCCGGGCAGCCTCTACAATACGTTCCTTTACCTGAAGCAGGTGCTGGGCAATCTGGCTCATATTTCGTTCGTAATCTTGTGATGGGAGAATAACAAATCTATGGATATCACAGAGTTATTGGCATTCAGTGTAAAGCATAAGGCCTCGGATCTACACCTCTCGGCCGGGGTCCCCCCGATGATCAGGGTTGATGGGGAGGTTCGCAAGATCAATTTGCCCGCCCTGGATCACCGGGAAGTCCATGCTCTCATTTACGACATCATGAATGACCACCAGCGCAAGGAGCTGGAGGAGAACTTCGAGGTGGACTTCTCCTTCGAAGTACCCGGCATGGCACGCTTTCGGGTCAACGCCTTCCAGCAGGCGCGCGGCTCGGGCGCCGTGTTTCGTACCATCCCGAGCACCGTTCTGACCCTGGACGATCTGGGGGCGCCGGAGATATTTCGCAAGATAGCGGAGTACCCTCGCGGCCTGGTGCTGGTGACTGGACCCACCGGCTCGGGCAAATCCACCACCTTGGCCGCCATGGTCGATTACATCAATGACAACTTCCACCACCACATCCTCACCATCGAGGATCCCATCGAATTCGTGCACGAGAACAAGCGCTGCCTGGTGAACCAGCGGGAAGTACACCGCGACACCAAGAGCTTCAGCAACGCCCTGCGCTCGGCCCTGCGGGAAGACCCGGATATCATCCTGGTAGGTGAAATGCGGGACCTCGAAACCATCCGCCTCGCCATGACCGCCGCCGAAACCGGTCACCTGGTGTTTGGCACCCTGCACACCTCCTCGGCTGCCAAGACCATCGACCGCATCATCGACGTCTTCCCCGGCTCGGAGAAGGACATGGTGCGATCCATGCTCTCCGAATCCCTGCGGGCGGTCATCTCCCAGACCCTGCTCAAGCGTATCGGTGGCGGCCGGGTGGCGGCCCACGAGATCATGCTGGGGATCCCGGCGGTGCGAAACCTCATCCGGGAAGACAAGGTGGCCCAGCTCTATTCCGTCATCCAGACCGGGATGACCCACGGCATGCAGACCATGGACCAGAGCCTCAAGCAGCTGGTCAACCGGGGGGTCGTCGCCTCCCTCGATGCCAAGGCCAAGGCGGTCGATCCCAATACCATTTAAGCTCGCACACCCAAGGAGTCGCCATGAACATGGATGTTCTGCTCGCCGCACTGGTTGAACAAAAGGGCTCGGATCTCTTCATCACGGTCGATGCCCCCCCGACCCTCAAGGTCAACGGGCGTCTGGTGTCGCTCGGGCCGGCTCCCCTCGACAAGACGACGGCGCTGGCGTTGATCAGAGAAAGCCTGGACGAGACCCACTTCGAGCGCTTCCTGCACACCCGCGAGGCCAACTACGCCATCCAGCGAGGCTCGCTGGGGCGCTTTCGGGTCAGCGCCTTCTGGCAACAGGATATGCCGGGCATGGTGCTGCGCCGCATCGAGACCCGCATCCCCACCTTTGACGAGCTGGTGCTGCCTCCCATCCTGCAGGAGGTCGCCATGGCCAAACGCGGGCTGGTGCTCTTCGTCGGCGCCACTGGCGCCGGCAAGTCCACCACCCAGGCGGCCATGATCGGCTTTCGCAACCAGCACGGTGACGGCCACATCCTGACGGTGGAGGATCCGGTGGAGTTCGTCCATCAGCACGATCGCTGTCTGGTGACCCAGCGGGAGGTGGGGATCGACACCGCATCCTTCGATGTCGCCCTCAAAAACTCCCTGCGCCAGGCCCCGGATGTCATCCTCATCGGTGAAATCCGCTCCCAGGAGACCATGGAGTTCGCCATCCAGTTCGCCGAGACGGGGCACCTCTGCCTCGCCACCTTGCACGCCAACAATGCCAACCAGGCGCTGGATCGCATCCTGCATCTGGTCCCCCAGGAGAAGCACCGCCAGTTCCTGTTCGATCTCTCCTTCAACCTGCGCGCCATCGTCGCCCAGCAGCTGCTCCCCTCCGCTCACGGGCAGCGCCGGGTCGCCGCCTTCGAGATCCTGCTCAACACCCCGCTCGTCACCGACATCATCCGCAAGGGAGAGATGCACAGACTCAAGGAGGTGATGACCAAATCCGGCGAGCTCGGCATGCAGACCTTCGATCAGGCGCTGTTCGGCCTGTTCTGCGCCGGCCAAATTGGCTACAGTGAGGCCCTTGCCCATGCCGACTCCGCCAACGACCTGCGACTGCTCATCAAGCTGTCGGGTCGCGAGCAGCTGGGCGCAGGCACTCTCGACAACGTGACCCTGGATGAATGAGGGGCGTGCGTCATCGCTAGTAAAGGACCGTTATGCTGATTGTGGTTTCCCCGGCCAAGACGCTGGATTACGAGTCACCCCTGGTGACCTCCCGTTTCACCCAACCCGAACTGCTGGACCACTCCGCAGCACTGATCACCCGGGCTCGTCAACTGAGCCCGGACCAGATCGCCAGCCTGATGAAGATCAGCGACAAGCTCGCTGGCCTCAACGCCGCCCGCTTTGCCGAGTGGCAGCCTGACTTCACGCCGGCCAACGCCCGCCAGGCGCTGCTGGCCTTCAAGGGGGATGTCTACACCGGTCTGGCCGTAGAAGATTTCAGCGAGGCCGACCTCGACTTCGCCCAGGCCCACCTGCGCATGCTCTCCGGCCTTTATGGCGTACTGCGGCCGCTTGACCTCATGATGCCCTACCGCCTGGAGATGGGGATCCGCCTCGACAACCCGCGCGGCAAGGACCTCTACCAGTTCTGGGGCGACATCATCACTGAGCACCTGAACAAGGCGCTGGCAGCCCAGGGGGACGACGTACTGATCAACCTCGCCTCCGACGAGTATTTCAAGTCGGTGCGCCCGAAAGCCCTGCAGGGGCGCATCATCACCCCGGTCTTCAAGGACGAGAAGAACGGCCAGTTCAAGATCATCAGCTTCTACGCCAAGAAGGCCCGCGGCATGATGGCACGCCATATCATCAAGCATCGGCTCACCCGGGTGGAACAGCTGACCGGTTTCAATGCCGACGGCTACTACTTTGTACCGGAAGAGTCCGACGCCAATACCCTGATGTTCAAGCGCGCTGAAAATTAATTACACATTCAAGGGAACCAAGTCGGAGATCCTCGGGTCTGACTCTGTGAATCCTCTGTTGTAAGCACTTTTTGTTGGCCGACGTCCTTGCGTCGGCTTTTTTCTGCGCCTCTCTCAGGCCACTCCCCAGGCAGCAGACAGCAAAACGGCCATCCTGGGATGGCCGTTTCAACTGTGCTCGGGGGCATTACTTCTTTTTCTTCTTTGCCGACTTCTTGGCATCCTTCGGCTTTTTCTTCTTCACCGGCACCCGCGCTTCCTTGTGTCTGGGGCGCAGCTCATCGATCACCCGGCGCTTGAGGCGCTCCTCGGTGTAGCGTTCGATCTTGGCGACCATGGCCATGTCGTGAGCTTCCACCAGGCTGATGGCGCAGCCACGGTTGCCGGCACGACCGGTACGACCGATGCGGTGCACATAGACATCCGCGCCGTAGGGCATGTCGTAGTTGATGACATGGCTGACGTTCGGCAGGTCGATGCCGCGGGCGGCCACGTCGGTGGCGATGAGGAAGGGCACCTCCCCTTCGTGGAACTTGCGGATAGACTCGATGCGCTTGGCCTGCTCCATCTCGCCACGGATCCAGGCGCAGGGCACGCCTGCCGCCTGCAACTGGCCGGAAAGCTCCGCCAGTCGCTCACGGGTCTTGACGAAGATGATGGCCTTCTGGGTTTCCGGGTTTTTCAGGATGTGCACCAGCAGAGCCAGCTTGTGGGCGGCATCATCGGCCAGGTGGATCCACTGGGTGATGGGGCGGCGCTCGCTGCGGGGCGGCTCGGCGTGCAGCTCAACCGGGTCTTTGAGGATCTCGCTCGCAAACTTCTCGAGGCCGGCCCCTTCCAGGGTGGCGGAGAAGAGCATGGTGTGCTTGCGGTAGCGCGCCTCTTCCACGATGCGGTCCACGTCCTTGATGAAGCCCATGTCCAGCATCCGGTCCGCTTCATCCAGCACCAGCACCTCGATGTCGTGGCTCTCGAACTCCTCTTTCTCGATGTACTCGAGCAGACGGCCCGGGGTGGCCACCACGATGTCGGTGGTCTTGGTCAGGGCAGGCAGCTGCTCTTCATGGCTGACACCACCGATGATGGTCTCGATGCTGAGATGGGTGTGCACCGCCAGGGCCTTGGCGTGAGCACTCACCTGCAGCGCGAGCTCGCGGGTCGGAGTCAGGATCAGCATGCGGCACGGACCCGGCTTGCGACGCGGGAAGTCCAGCAGGTGCTGCATCGCGGGCAGCAGGAAGGCGGCGGTCTTGCCGGTTCCGGTCGGCGCAGAAGCCAGAATATCGCGGCCGTCCAGGGCTGGCTCCAGCACCATCTGCTGGATGGTGGTGGGGCGGGTGAATCCCATCTCGGCCAAGGCCCGACTGAGGGCTGGATTCAGGTCGAAATCATCAAAGGACTGGCTCATGGCAATACTCGGTCATTAAGGAAGCGGCAGATTATAGGCGATTATGCCGCCGGCTCCTATGGTGACTGTGGCTTAGCCGCTATAATCGCCGGCCATTTTCCGCGGGCAGGCACAGGAGGAGGGCCGAATGGGGCGCAACAATGGTTTCACGTTCAAGCAATTTCACATCGATCACGACCGCTGCGCCATGAAGGTCGGTACGGACGGCATTCTGCTGGGAGCCTGGGCGCCGGTCGACAGCGCCCGCCGGGTGCTGGACATCGGCACCGGCAGCGGCCTCATCGCCCTGATGCTGGCCCAGCGCAGCACGAACGACTGCCACATAGACGGGGTGGAGCTGGATAAGGATGCAGCCATGCAGGCCCAGGAGAATGTGACGGCCTCCCCCTGGCGTGAGCGGGTCACCATCATAGAGAGCGCCATTCAGGATCACCTCGCCCCCCCTTACGATCTCATCGTCTCCAACCCGCCCTATTTCCCGGCAGGCCAGACACTTCGCGATCCGGCCAGGGCTCTGGCCCGTCATACCGGGGGGCTCGACCCAAGGGGATTGCTGGCCGCCAGCGATCGCCTGCTGAGCCGTACCGGGCAACTGGCCCTGGTGCTGCCCACGGCGATGGCGGATGAAATTTTATGCATTTCGTCGAGTTATGATCTGTATGAGCGTTGTTATCTGGCTGTTACCACCAGAGAGGGGAAAGAGGCAAATCGTGTTTTATTGCTGCTTGGCAGAGGATTAAACAAGTGTGAGAGGGGTGAAATTGTGATCCATTCTGCCACGGGAGGCTATTCCGACAGATATATCCAACTAACCAGCCCCTTCTATTTGAAGATGTAAATTTTGCCTTGAACTATTTTTTCACATCATTATGCTGACTGCTAAATGAGCGCCCGCTCAAGACCAGTTCAAACCACTGGTCGCGATGAAAAAACCAGCGGGGCTCTTTTTTTTACCCCCGGAAAGTGCCGGTCACTGACAAATAAAAAACTATAACAAGCAATAGTTTACAAGACAGACGAGGTTGAACTTGACGAAATCACTCACATTGTCCGATGTACTCGGATTGGGCTTCATGACCTTTGCGTTCTATCTGGGCGCAGGCAACATCATCTTCCCGCCCCTGGCCGGCTTCATGGCGGGTGAGCACCTCTCCCTGGCCATGCTGGGCTTCCTGGTCACCGCCGTGGGCCTGCCCCTCATCACCATCATCGCCGTCGCCAAGGCTGGCAACGGCTGGGCCGGCATGACCAAGCTGCTGCCGGCCGGCGTGGCCACCGCACTGGCCGTCGCCATCTACATCATCATCGGCCCGGCCTTCGCCGCCCCCCGTACCGGCCTGGTGGCCTACGAGATGGGCCTCAAGCCCTTCCTTGGCGACATGGGACCATCCGGTCTGGCTGCCTACACAGTACTGTTCTTCGGCGTGGCCATCCTGGTCTCCCTCAACCAGGGCAAGCTGATGGATGCCATCGGCAAGTACCTGACCCCGCTGCTGATGCTGCTGCTGCTGACCCTGGCCATCGGTGTCTTCGTCGCACCGCAAGGAAGCATGCCTGCCGCATCCGGTGACTACCAGAGCACCCCCTTCGTGAAGGGCATTCTGGAAGGCTACAACACCATGGACACCCTGGCGTCCCTGATGTTCGGTGCCCTGATCGTCGACCTGCTGCGCCAGAAAGGCATCCATGACTACCAGAGCCAGTTCAAGTACCTGGCCATCGCGGGCATCATCTCCGCCATCGGTCTCTCCGTGGTCTATGTCTCCCTGTTCCAGCTGGGCAACACCGCTGCCGGCGTCGCCACCGACGTGAGCAACGGCGGTGCCATCGTCAACGCCTACGTACTGAGTCTGTTCGGCCAACCGGGTCAGTTCATCCTGGCAGCCATCATCACCCTGGCCTGCTTCACCACGGCCGTCGGCCTCATCTCCGCCTGCTCCGACTTCTTCCACAACCTGACCGGCATGAGCTACAAGAAGCTGGTCGTGCTGCTGGGTGTCATCTGCGGCATCGTGGCCAACGTGGGCCTGAGCCAGCTCATCAGCCTCTCCATTCCGGTGCTGGTCGCCATCTACCCGGTTGCCGTGGCGCTGGTACTGGTCACCTTCCTGAAGGGTTACTTCGGTCGCCCCCGTCTGGTGTTCCGCTCCGTGCTGCTGGTCGCCTTCCTGTTCGGCTGCCTGGACGGCCTGGGCGCCGCCGGCATGAAGATGGATGCTTTCGCCTTCCTGCCGCTGTTTGACAAGGGCCTGGCCTGGTTGCTGCCGACCCTGCTGGCCTGTGGCCTCGGTGTCATGGTGCGTGGCAATGGCAAGCTGGCTGCAGAAGCGGCCTGATAACAGATCTTGACCAAATAAAGAGGCCAGCATTCGCTGGCCTCTTTTTTGTTGGTGCAATCTGGTTCATCCGTTGTGGAGAGCGCTCTTCAGAGGACGGTTGCGGGCTTGGGTTTGCCTGCAAGACCGTACCAGTGATGCTCAAATCGGCCCGCATGCCAGCGCAGGGTGCCCCAGGGCTGGTCAGCCTGCCAGCGCGGGAAGTTGATCTCCACGCGGTTGTCTTCGTACTTGTAGAGAGAGGTGCTGATCTCGATATCCGACAGGATAAGCAGCACCACCCCACCGATGACACTCCATTTCAGCATCTTCCACATGGCGATTACTCGAAGCAGATCTCGATGGTGGCACGGCCATACTCCGATTCGAACGGCATCATGATCTTGGCGCCGTCGGCCCGGTGAGTGATGGTGTGATTGGGACCGGAGACGATGACCGGGGTCGCCATGTCGAACTCATAGCCCTTCTCCCCCAGCATGCGTTTGGCGCCGCCCGTCACCATGTTGGTGATCTCGCCCACCATGTCGGTCACTTCCTCGTTGATGGTGGCCGGCGCCTCCCCCAGCATGCGACGCATGATCTCCAATGCCAGCCCCTTCTCGAAGCTGATGGAGAGGGAACCCCGGGTCTGCGGACCCACCATGCCAATCAGGCCGGAGACATCTCCCCGAGCCAGCTCGTCCGTCTTGCGCTTGGGCGCGCCCGGTTTGAGTTCCAGCTGTGCCATGGTGGAGAGCACGTTGAGCAGGGAGAGCAGGAACGGGTTTACAAAATCAGCCTTCATCTTGACTTCCTACAGTAACGGAACAGCGGGCACATTGACCATGGGCTTCTATGGTCTTGTTGGTAATAGTAAAACCATGCTGACGAGCCTGCTCGGAAAAGGCGCCGTCGATGGCGGGATCGTGCAGCTCCACAACCTCACCGCAACGATCGCAGATCAGCAGTTGCATCGGGTGGGCATGGTCGAAGTGGCAGCAGAAGATGAAGGCGTTGAGCGACTCCACCTTGTGGGCAAAGCCCTGTTCGAGCAGGAAGTCGAGCGCCCGATAGACGGTAGGCGGTTTGGCATGAGCCTCGGTCTGCTGCAACTGGGCCAGCAAATCATAGGCACTGATGGCATTGCCGTGGGCGGCAAGCAGCCGGAACACCTGGCGCCGTGTCGGGGTGAAACGGATCCCTCGCTGCTCGCAGAGGCGTTCCGCTCGTTGTAGAAGTTGGTCTTGATTCATGTTCACGCAGATACCCTGTCAATTAGCCGGATACTATCACAGGGCCCCCAGTGCGCGGCGACAAAATTCATTTTCTGGGGCTGTCTCACGTTGTGATAGAATCCCGCCCCTTGTTTGGCCAACCCGGATGATTTTTATGCAGGCGCAGCGCTTTTCCATCGCCCCCATGCTGGACTGGACCGATCGGCATTGCCGTTATTTCCACCGTCTGATGACCCGCCAGACCCTGCTCTATACCGAGATGGTGACCACGGGCGCCATCATCCACGGCAAGGGCGACTATCTGGGCTACAGCGAGCAGGAACACCCTCTCTCCCTGCAACTGGGTGGCAGCAACCCGGCAGACCTGGCCCGCTGCGCCAGGCTCGCCGAGGAGCGCGGCTATGACGAGGTCAACCTCAACGTCGGCTGCCCTTCCGATCGGGTGCAAAACGGCCGCTTCGGCGCCTGCCTCATGGGCGAACCCGCGCTGGTGGCTGATTGCGTCAAGGCGATGCGCGACGTGGTCGATATTCCGGTCACCGTGAAGACCCGTATTGGCATCGACGAGCAAGACTCCTACGAGTTCTTGCAGGCCTTCATCGAGCAGGTAAGGGACGCCGGTTGCGATACCTTCATCGTCCACGCCCGCAAGGCCTGGCTGAGCGGCCTGAGCCCGAAAGAGAACCGCGAGATCCCGCCCCTCGATTATCCTCGCGTCTACCGGGTCAAGCAGGATTACCCGGATCTGACCATTGCCATCAACGGCGGGGTGACCAGTCTGGAGCAGACTCTTGAACATCTGCAGCACCTCGACGGGGTCATGATGGGTCGCGAAGCCTACCAGAATCCCTACATTCTGGCCCAGGTGGACAATCTGGTGTTCGGCGAGAACCATGCCGTGCCAAGCCGCCACGAGGTGGTGCGGATGATGCTGCCCTACATCGAACAAGAGCTGGCCAAGGGCAACTACCTCTCCCACATGACCCGCCACATGCTGGGGTTGTTCCAGAACATGCAGGGGGCGCGCGCCTGGCGTCGCCATCTGAGCGAGAATGCCTGCAAGCCGGGGGCCGACATCCAAGTGGTGCTGGACGCCATGGCCAAGGTGCCGGAGTTCGCGCCGGCCGACGCGGTGGAGTGATCATGTACCGCTTCACCGGATCCTGGCTGCACAAGGCCCTGGTGCGTCTGTGCGCCGGCCTGCTCACCATTCTCGGCATCAAGCTCAGCGCCTTCTATTTCATCGGGCTGCTGATCGTGCTGGGGCTGCACCGGGACCAGATCCTGGGCTAAGCGCCCCACGCTCCCGAACAAGAAAAAGCCGGCGCCCCTGCGCCGGCTTTTTTGTCACCACGGAGGTGACCCGACAGTCTGGCTTACTCTTCCTGAACCATGAACTGGAGTTCAGGGGGAGAAGAGGTCAGCACATCGGCGCAGTAATCCCAGGTCGAGATGCGGTAGTGCTGCAAATCTTCATCCAAGTGCAGTCCATCGGATTCCTGATGGAACCAGCTGGCGAAACGGGACGGGGTGATGAGCTGGATCTGCTCCTCGATGACGTGGCTGTCACGCCCCTCCGCCAGATCGCAATCCTCCATCACCCGCACCGCGAAGATGTGGCGAAAACTCACCCGGCACAGGGGCAACGGAGGCAGATCGATGCTGCGAGCACGCCCCAGCATGACGGTCAGGGTGTCGCTCCAGATATCCTGATGCAGTTCGGCCACGACCAGGCCGGGAGGGAGTTGACGAGAGGGAGCCCAGGGGACGGCTACCTGCCGAATGGCATTTTTCTGTTCCATATCCACCTCGCTACAGCGCATGCCATATCCTGAGTGTATCTGAAACAAATTTTGACGAAGATGGCAAGAAAAAACCCGGCACAAGCCGGGTTTCATTTGATTACAAGACGACCTTATTTGACGGCGTCTTTCAGCGCCTTGCCAGCCACGAAGGACGGCACATTGGCAGCTGCAATCTGGATCTCTTTACCGGTTTGCGGGTTGCGACCGGTACGGCCCGCGCGATGGTTGACCTTGAAGGTACCAAAACCCACCAACTGAACGGCATCGCCCTCTTTCAGGCTCTGGGTAATACCATTGATGATCTCTTCCAGAGCGACTTTGGCCTGAGCTTTGCTCAGGTCTGCTTTGGCGGCAATTGCATCGACAAGTTGAGCTTTGTTCATAACATTTCCTTTATGATCGGGCATTTAGCACCGGGCCACTCTATTCAAAAAAAAACACTCAGGCAAAGGCTTTATCAGCCGGATTGGCTTGAATGCTGGGGTTTTCATCAAGATCTGCGGAAATAGTCACATATATCGCCCCCTTGTCCCCTGGATGGGCGACAGGATGCGAAGTACCGGTGGGGAGAGGTATGCAAATCCCCGCCTGATGTAACAATATCCCTACACTCCTATTGACGGTCAACTGGATTTTCCCTAGTTATAGGAGTGTCGTCAGTCGATGAGAATGACCGAAGGCATGCGACCCGAGAGCAGCATGTCATGCCCATGGAGGGACTATGTTAACTGAACTGGAAAAAACCAAGCGCGCACTGGCAGGCAAGCACAGAGCAATAGATGACTGGCTGGATGCCAGACAGGCGTTGCTGGTCGAGTACATGCGGCTGGCAGGCCTCATGCCCGCCAAGTGCAAGCAACGCACCCTCCCAGGCCATGTAGAACTGCAACGTTTTTGCGAACAACTGGTCGATTACGTCAGCGCAGGCCATTTCGAGATCTACAACCATGTCGTCACCGCCTTTGAGCAAGCCAGCGGGGACAAACTGGAGCTGGCCAAGCGCATCTACCCCCATATCCGTGCCTGTACCGAATTCGCGCTGGAGTTCAACGACAAGTACAGCAACGCCGACGAAGCCCAGTTGCTGCAACTGGACGAGGATCTGAACCAGCTCGGCCCCGTGCTGGAGGACAGGTTCAAACAGGAGGATCGGCTGGTCAAGGCGCTGCAGGTGGTGGAATCCCTCAGCCATCAGCAGGTCTGATATTCAATATCGGAGCCAGTTCAATATCCTGGCGTGCCAGCTGGATTACACTCTGCAACATGAAGGATGAGCATCTTGCTCGCACGCAGACCGGAGACGACCATGGCCGAGCGCCGCCACTTTACTCGGATTTTCTATTTGACCGCCGCCAAGCTCACCCAGGGTGAACACCTGTGGCGCACCCAGCTGGTCGATGTCTCCCTGCAGGGAGCCCTGCTGCTCAGACCCGAGGATTGGGTCGCCAGCGAGGACAAGGAGTACGAAATCTGCTTCGTGCTCGGGGGCAGCGACATCGAGATCAAGATGCAGGTCGAGCTGACCCACGAAGCCAGCAAGAAGCTGGGGTTTTACTGCCACCACATCGACATCGACAGCGCCACTCACCTCAAGCGGATGATCGAGCTGAACATCGGAGAGGAGCAACTGCTCCATCGTGAGCTGGAGCAGTTGCTGCAAGAGCACCGAGACCACGTCCCCCCCGAATCCTGAACGGGCGGGCAGAAAAACAAAGGAGCGTCCATACGCTCCTTTTTCATGGTCGGTTACAGGGCCTCGAGGGCATCGGAGAGTTTCTTCACCGGCACCACCTCCATCCCCTCGATGGGATGTTTGGGCGCATTGGCATGCGGGACGATGGCTCGGCGGAAACCGTGCTTGGCCGCCTCCTGCAGTCGCTCCTGACCCGAGGGCACGGGCCGTATCTCGCCGGAGAGTCCCACCTCGCCAAAGACCACCAGATCCTTGGGCAGGGCCTGATCCCGGAAGCTCGACACCATGGCCAGCAGCAGCGCCAGATCCGCGCTGGTCTCCTCGACTTTGACGCCACCCACCACGTTGATGAACACATCCTGATCCGCCATCTGCAACCCGCCGTGACGATGCAGCACCGCCAGCAGCATGGCGAGACGGTTGTGGTCCATCCCCACCGCTACCCGGCGCGGATTGGAGAGCTGGGAGTAATCCACCAGCGCCTGCAACTCCACCAGCAGGGGGCGCGTGCCTTCCCAGATCACCATGACGATGGAGCCCGGAGCCTGCTCCTCCCCGCGGCTGAGGAAAATCGCGGAAGGGTTGCTCACCTCCTTCATTCCCTGCCCGGTCATGGCGAAGACCCCCAGTTCGTTGACCGCACCGAAGCGGTTCTTGTGGGAGCGCAGGGTGCGAAAACGCGAGTCGTGCCCGCCATCCAGCAGCACGGAGCAGTCGATGCAGTGCTCCAGCACCTTGGGGCCCGCCAGGGTGCCGTCCTTGGTGACGTGGCCCACCATGAAGATGGCCACATGATTCTGCTTGGCATAGCGTGTCAGCAGCGCCGCCGACTCACGCACCTGGGAGACGGACCCCGGCGCGGACTGCACATCCGCCACGTGCATCACCTGGATGGAGTCGATGACCATGATCTGAGGTTGCTCCTGCTGGGCGATGAGGCAGATCTGCTCGACACTGGTCTCGGACAACATGCGCAGCTTGTCCGTGGGCAGACCCAGCCGACCGGCCCGCATCGCCACCTGTTGCAGTGACTCCTCACCGGTCACATAGAGGGTCTTCATGCGCTGCGCCAGGCCGCACATGGTCTGCAGCAACAGGGTCGACTTGCCGGCCCCGGGGTTGCCGCCGATAAGAATGGCCGAACCGGGGACCACGCCGCCACCGAGTACGCGGTCCAGCTCCTTGAAGCCCGAGCTGAAACGGGGGATCTCCGTGGTGGCGATCTCCGCCAAGGTCTGCACCTGGCTGCCGACGGCGCCCGCATAACCGGTATAGCGAGCACTCTTGCCGGGTGTCGTCACCCCCAGTCGCACCTCGGTGATGGTGTTCCACTCCTTGCACTCGCTGCACTGACCTTGCCAGCGGGTGAAGTCGGCTCCACATTCGGAACAAACATAGGCGGTTTTGTTTTTGGCCATGGATAACTCGGGGACAGGATGAATTCCTGCTTGATATACTTGTTTGCGACCGGCAGATCAAACCCAGAATCGGAAAAGTGACTTTCCGCGGCAGGAATACATGGATTCAGAACAACCACTACATCTGATAGAACAACTTGTCCCCCTGCTCCGGGAAAAGGACTTCGACGAAATCTTCAACCGTCTGACCCAGAACGAAAATACCAACAGCCGGTTCCTGCTGAAGATGGAACTCAAACGCAAGTGCACCCCCTGTCGGCGCGTCATCGACATGCGCAACGAGCTGGGCGCCCTCTGTCAGGTGCATGAGTTCGACGGGGTGACCCACTTCATGCCCGCCGAGGCCATCGAGCTGTTTCAATCCCAGTGCTACCTCTACCGGGACAGCTACACCCTGGGGGTCTACGAGGCGCTGCAAGCCTGGTACAAACTCAACCAGGGGCGCAGTGACAATCTGGCGCTGCCCATCAGCCCGTTTCGTCCGTTTGATGTCAGCGCCATCCCCTTCGCCAGCCATTACGGGCGACAGGAAGAGCGCATGCACTTCAGCTCTCCCATGGTGCTCCAGCTCGCCAACGGCGAGAAGATCCTCGCCAAGAGCTCCGACATCTCCCTCGGCGGCATCCGGGTATCCGTGCCCTATCTGCCCGACTACCAGACAGGCGACCTGATAGCCGTCTTCTTCACCGGACTGGAACGCGATCATCCCCATCCCCTGCTGCGTGACCCGGTCAGCTACCAGATCCTGGGGGAGGAGAGAAAAGAGGACAAATTCTGGCTCAGGCTGCTCAAGAACGGCGAGCATCCGGTGTTCGACGAGTTCCTGCGCGACTTCATCGAGCGCAACCGCAGCCGCTATCGCGTCAGCGTCGACTACCTGCTCTCCGCCGCCGTCATCAAGGGGTATGAGCAGTTCTATCTGCCACGCATGACCGGCATGCCCCTCTATTTCGGCAAGGGCAGCGTCCCCGCCCTCGAGATCGCCCTGCGCACCGAGAACAACCAGCACATTCTCGAATACTGGCGCGACGCCAAGAACCGCGACATGCTCGCCAGCCTCTTCACTGCGGCCCGCATGCCCTCGTTGCTCCCAGGCAAAGAGGGCATGCGCGAGACGCTGATCTACAGCTTTACCCATGCGGTACGCAGCCACCTCTACTTCTTCTCCGCGACCCGGGAGGAGCTGGAACAGAGCGGACTGACCGCGCTCTTCTTCCAGATCGGCGCCCGCCGCCCCAGCTGGCGGGTATACAAGTTCAGCATGGAAGCCTGCACCCTGCGGGAGGCCGACCTCGACAACCCCCAGGGCGGGGCGAGCCAGTTGCAGGACAGGCTGCTGCGCGAGCGCCTGGCCCAGCTCGGATACGTGGGCATGCTGCAGGAGATAAACCTGGACAACCAGCGCGACGAGTTCCAGCGAGAGACGGGTCAGGATCCGCTCAACGCCAACGCCTTGCAGCGCTTTGGCCATGACATCCATGCCGCCCCCTTCGAGATAGAGACGCTGCACTATGTGCAACTGCGCAAGGAGGCGCGCTACATGCACAAGACGGCCATCGTCTTGCATCACAAGGAGCGATCCTGGGTCGGCTGGACCCGAGACATCTCGGCCCACGGCATGCAAATCGAGCTGGAGGAGCCGTTCGACGGGGAGAAGGGAGACATCATCACTGTGGCTCTGCCCCGCTTGCAGGAGCTCGCCAGGAACATGGACCTGCAACGCCTGCCCTATCGGCTGGTCAGCCTCAACCTGAGCAGAACCGTGCTGCATCTGTGCATCGAGGGGACGGCCGAGCGCCATACCGGCCACCAGTTCTTCAGCCTGCTTATCGAAAGCAACCAGAACAAGCTCAAGACCACCCGGGAGTTCAATCGCTATCGCGGCATGGCCAGGGCGCTGCGCAACCTCTACACCCACCACCTGTTCAACACCCCCGTCTATGTGAACAAGCTCAAGGCCGCCCCGAAACTGGCCGCGGCCGGCCTCTCGCCACAGCCACGCAGCCTTTCCCGTCTGCTGCGCATCTGTGCCGAGCAGGATCAGCAGTTGAACCTGTATCCCCTGTTCCAGGGGGCACTGCTCAAGGCCCTGCTGCTCAATCCCCTGCGCGCCATCGAGCGGGAAGACAAGCCGGAAGAGGAGGAGGTCTACATCGCCGCCCTCCACTCCCAGGGGGGAACCCCCCTGTTTCGCAGCCACCTGGCCAGCAGCTTCAGCTCACCGGATCAAAAGCGCCGCTTCATCGAGCTGGCCCGGCAACAGGGAGAGTTCTATTCGGTACTGGTGGGTATTTCGCGCACCGGCCGCCCGGACACCAGCTTCATCGCGGGTGAACTGGACTACATCGCCAAGTTCGCCATTCACAAGGCCAAGAAGCTGGAAGAGGAGCTCTGGAGTGTCGTGGGCGTGGGTGAACTGACCGATACCACCGAGGCGACCCTGTTCCGCCTTGGCATACCATCCGGGCCCCGCTAGCCAGCAGGGCAGGGAGACAACAAAAAACGGGCACGCAAGTGCCCGTTTTTTGTCTATCAGGCAGCCTGGGGGTTGCGCAGCCAGGCGAGGATGTCGGGGAAGTGATCCTCCTGTGCCTGGGGCGCTGTCAGCATGTTGATGTGGTCGTAATCGAGCCGGTTGCCGTTGTCCCGCCCAAGACGGGTGTGGCGGGCAGCCGATCCCATCTCGTCGCTGAAGCGGCGCACGTCGACGGGGTGGCCAAGTACCTTGTCCGCCTTGGCGGAGATCATCCAGAGCGGGGGCCAGTTGACCCGGCTCGCCGCCTCGTCATAGGCGAAGCCGTCAAAGGGGTCCAACCAGGGCCCGCACTTGACCCAGGGGATGGTCTCCTGCAGGTAGCGCAGGGGCTCATCATCGGCCCCTATCTTCAACCGGCGGGCGGCCAGAAACCCCCGGCGGCGCGCCAGCCAGGGGGCGAGCCGGTTCCAGATCAGATCCACCTTCAACCAGCGCTCCGGGTTCTGCACCGAGACCCCCCGCTTGGTGCCGAAGAACACCAGGCTGGCAACCTGCTCCGCCAGCTCGGGGAAGCGCACCAGGGTCGAGGCCATGATGACGCCGCCCCAGGAGTGGGCCATCCAGTGCACCCGGGCACCGGCATGGCGGGCCGATACCCAGCGCTGCAGGGCGGGCAGATCCTCGGTGATCAGCTCATGCTGGCCGTGGCCGGCCCGCTCGGCGATGGTCGGTGTGCTCAGACCCCGACCACGCAGATCCGCCACATAGACCTGATACCCGTGGCGAGCCAGAAAGCAGGCAAGCCCCTTGCCCGATTCGGTGTAGAAGATGCGGCCGTTCTCGATGGCCCCGTGCACCATCAGGATGGGGTCGGCATGCACCGCGACACCGGGCTGGATATGGCGCACATGGAGTCGATGCTCACCGCAGGGGACAAACAGGGATTGCTGTAACAGTTCCATCTCGTGATCGGCTCCTCCTTGAGCGGGATCAGCACCAGCGTCGGTCGCGACAAGCCAGGGCGCCGAGCAGGCAGAGCACCCCTTCCAGATCGTGGTGATTGAGGGTCGCCGCCGCCTGGGCACGTACCAGGGGTTTGGCATGAATGGCAATGCCAAGCCCCGCCACCGCCATCATCTTGAGATCGTTGGCACCATCGCCGACCGCAACCGTCTGGGATGCAACCACCCCGTACTCCGAGGCCAGCTGTTGCAGTGCTTCGGCCTTGGCGGCGGCATCGACGATGGGGCCGCTCACCTTGCCGGTCAGCAAGCCCCCTTCCACCGCCAGCTCGTTGGCGAAAATGGCATCCAGACCCAGAGCACGCTGCAACTCGCCAGCAAAGCGGGTGAAGCCACCGGAGGCGATCGCCACCTTCCAGCCAGCCTGCTTGAGGGCATCGACCATGAGTGGCAGGCCCGGCATCCAGGGCATGTCGGCCGCCACCTCGTCGAGGATGGTGACCGGCGCCCCTTCCAGCAGCGCCACCCGGGCACGCAGACTGTCGGCAAACTCCAGCTTGCCCTGCATGGCCGCCGCGGTAACGGCCGCCACTTGCTCACCGACCCCGGCCAGCCGCGCGATTTCGTCGATGCACTCTATCCTGATCGCGGTGGAATCCATGTCCATCACCAGCAGACCGGGCTCACTCAGGGTGGGCAGGGCGGCCAGATGACACAGGTCGATGTCCCACTCCTGGGCTTTGAGCGCCTGCACCAGCTCGGGGGAGAAACGGTTGGTGCCAAGCAGCAGCAGCGGAATACCGGCCTGCTCCCCTGCGGGATAGAGGCTGGCCTCGAGCCCCAGGGCATCCAGCTGCTGGGCCAGGCGGGCCAGATGACCGGCCTCCAGCCCCTTGCCAAACAGGACAATCCAGGCGCTGTCATGGGCGTTGGCCGCGGGCAGCAGGGCTTCGTTGGTGAGCTGCCAGCAGGGGGCACAGCTCAGGGCCCCGGACCAGTCGTGCAGGGAGCGGGGAAGTTGGGACAACAACATAAGAGAGACGCCTTCCTTGGAAATCATGGGGTTCATCATGCGGGCCCAGAGTAGCGTATTGCTTTTTGTACAGGCAAGCGCCAAGATCCCGCCTGCGGTGCGGGCAGACATGGAAACAGACCACCCTGTTTCCCGCTTCGCGGCACCGGGGCACCAGCCAGCCCCGCTCATCCATTACCAGAGGCCCGGTTCTGTGCGTCATCTTCCCATCAAACGTGTTGTCAGCCTGGCGGCGGGAGTCCTGCTCGGTCTCTGGGTGCTGGTGCTGCTCATCCACATGCAGGGAGAGAGCCAGGCCGCCCTGCACGCGGCGGCACGGGACAGGGCACAGGCGCTGGTCGCCTATGCCGCCCGGGACATGCGCCGCTGGATCAAGGAGGACAAGGAGAGCGAACTGGAGAGACTGGCGCAGGATCTGGCCGCCGAGCCTGACATTCTGGATGTCACCCTCTATGACGCCCGCGGCATTCCCCTCGCCCAGTCGGACAACGCCCTGCCGCTGGACAGTCTGCTGCCCATCGGCAGCGACAACAAATCCCTGCCGGAGCAGGGCAAGGGGCGCATCCAGTTCGTCCAGGAGATCCAGGACGGAAACCTGACCCTGGGCTATCTGAGGATCACCCTGGAAGAGCAGAAACTGCTGGCCGCACAAGATACCCATCTCAAGGTCAACCAGGAGAAACAGCGCCTGATGCTGCTGGTGATGCTGCTGGCCGGCCTGCTCATCTCCTACGGGGTCCGTCGCAACTACATGCGGGTGCGCAAGCACAAGAAACAGAGCAAACCCGCCGCTCCGCAATAAGCGGGAGTGGATCACATCCTCCGGCTTGTATATAACACTGGCAAGATCACTGGCAGGAGAGCCACATGATTGCCCCCCCCTTACCGCTGGATGAACACAGTCGACTGGAACGACTGCGCATCCTCGGCCTGCTCGACCACGAGCCCATCGATCAGCTTGATCGCCTCACCCGGCTCATCACCAGGCATTTCGCACTCCCCATCGCCATGGTCTCCCTGACCGACGTGAACAGGCAGTGGTTTCTCGCCCGCACCGGGGTCGATATGTGCGAGATCAACCGGGAGCACTCCTTCTGCGGTCATGCCATTTTGCGCCCCGACATCATGCAGGTACCGGATGCCAGACGGGATCTCCGCTTTGCCGACAATCCGCTGGTGACCGATGATCCCGGTGTGGTCTTCTACGCCGGCCGACCCCTGCGCGCCCTCGATGGCGTGGTGCTCGGCACCCTCTGCCTGGTGGACCATGTGCCGCGCCATCTCGACGAAGATGCCTGCCGGGATCTCGACGACTTCGGCCGCCTGGTGGAGAACACCCTGCACGATCTGGAGCGGCGCCACCAGGTGCGCACCCTCAATCAGGTGCTGGAAGACAAGGAGCATCTCTTCACCCTCACCTTCAACCAGTCGTCGGTGGGCATGGCCCTCTCCTCCCTCGAAGGCAAGTGGCTGCGGGCCAACCCGGGGCTGGAGCGGCTGCTCGGTTACAGCGAGCATGAGATGCTGAGCCGGACCTGGCTCGCCATGACCCATCCCGAAGATCTGCAACGGGAGCAGCCCCTGTTCGATGCCCTGATCGCGGGGCAACGGCAGGATTACCGGCTGGAGAAGCGGATGATCCGGGCCGATGGCACCCAGTGCTGGGTCCAGCTCAGCGTGACCCTCTGCCAGAGCCGCACCATGGCCCCCCACATGATCGCCGTGTTTGCCGACCTCACCGAGCGCAAACAGGCCGAGGCCGAACTCGTGCGGCTGCAGCAAGGGCTCGAGCAGCAGGTGCAGTCACGGACCCGGGAGCTTTCCCGCACGGTGGAACAGCTGCATCAGGAGATGCGCGAGCGCGGCGCCATGCAGCAGCAGCTGTGGCAGGAGCAGCGCCGCTTGCAGCACATGCTGGAGCACACCAGCAATGCCTTCCTCGAGCTCGATGCCGATTTCATCATCACAGGCTGGAACCCGGCCTCCACCACCCTGCTCGGCTGGCACGCCGACGAGATGCTGGGCCGTCCCCTCTTCGGGCTGCTCGGCGCCGAGCATCCCCTGCTGAGCCTGTCAGGCAACCCGCAGAGTCCGCCACGGCGGCTGGAGTGCGACATCATCACCCGCACAGGCCGGCACATCCCGGTCGAGGTGATTGCCGAGCGTTACCAGTTCGACGGCAAGGTGCGCATCGCCCTGTTTTTGCACGACATCACGGCCCGCCGCCAGGTGCTCGCGGAGATCGAGCGTGGCCGTGCCCGACTGCGGGCCATCACCGATGGCCTGCCGGTCACCATCAGCATGGTGTCGCCCGAGGGGCGTTACCTGTTCGCCAACCAGGCCTATTGCCGCTACTTCGGGCTCGATACCGAACAGATGCGGGAAATGAGCGTGCGGGACGTCATCGGCGAGGAGGCCCACGGCAGGGCCATGGCCTATGTGGCAAAGGCCCTCGCCGGTGAGCAGGTGAGTTTCGAGCACCGTTTCGATCTCCCCATAGGCCGACGCGACCTCAGGATCACCATGATCCCGAGCCGGGGCGACGAGCCCGGGGTCTACATCCTCGGCAGCGACATCACCGAGTTCAAGGCGCTGCAAAGCCAGCTGGAACACGAGGCGGCTCACGACCCCCTCACCGGCCTGCCCAACCGGCGCGCCTTCACCCTGCGCCTCTCCCGGGAGCTGGAGCGGGTGCGCCAGAATGCCGAACCCCTGGGCCTGCTGTTCCTCGATCTCGACGGCTTCAAGGGGATCAACGACAGGCTGGGACACCACGTCGGCGATGCCCTGTTGCAACGCTTCGCCCAGGTGCTGAGTGCCGAGGTGCGCCCGGGGGACATGGTGGCGCGCCTGGCCGGCGACGAGTTCACCATCATACTGCCCGCCCTGCGCCAGCCGGAACTGGAGCTGCCCGCCCTGTGCGAGCGGCTGCTGGCGGCCATGGCGGTTCCTGGGGACGTGGCCGGTCACCGGCTGCCCCTTGCCGGCAGCATAGGAGGCGCCCTCTGCCAATCGGGCCAGTATTGTCACATCGATGATCTGCTGCACCGGGCCGATGCCGCCATGTACCAGGCCAAGCAGTCGGGCAAGGGGCGCTTCGCCCTCGATCTCTGACCGTGCTTCGCATAAAAAAACGGCGGCCCGAGGGCCGCCGTTTTTTTATGCGCGAGGGGGATCAGTTGTCACCCAGCAGGACGGAGTCCAGCGCGATTTCGATCATGTCGTTGAAGGTCAGCTGACGCTCTTCGGAGGTGGTCTGCTCACCAGTACGGATATGGTCGGAGACGGTGCAGATGGTCAGCGCCTTGGCACCGTACTCGGCGGCCACGCCATAGATACCAGCAGCTTCCATCTCGACACCCAGGATGCCGTATTTTTCCATGACGTCGAACATGGAGGGGTCCGGAGTGTAGAACAGATCGGCGGAGAAGATGTTGCCCACGCGCACGGCCACACCCTTGTTCTTGGCGGCCTGAACGGCATTGGCCACCAGGTCGAAGTCGGCGATGGCGGCGAAGTCGTGGTCCTTGAAGCGCAGACGGTTCACTTTGGAGTCGGTGCAGGCACCCATGCCGATCACCACGTCACGCAGTTTCACGTCTTCACGCACGGCACCGCAGGAGCCCACGCGGATCAGGGTCTTCACGCCGTAGTCGGTGATCAGCTCTTTTGCGTAGATGGAGCAGGACGGGATGCCCATGCCGTGACCCATGACGGAGATGCGACGACCCTTGTAGGTGCCGGTGAAACCGAACATGTTGCGCACGTCGCACACCTGCTCGACGTTCTCCAGGAAGGTTTCGGCGATGTACTTGGCACGCAGGGGGTCGCCCGGCATCAGCACGGTATCAGCAAAGGCGCCATCTTTCGCATTGATATGAGGAGTTGCCATTCTCTTTATTCCTTCACACTAGGTTGAGTTTTATTGTCTTTATGGATTGTCCGCTGCCTGCGCGGCGGCGGTACATTACAGGAAACCGGGGCCCTGTGGCACCCCGGGCAGGCGAACCGGCCCGGGGTCACCATCACAGGAAGCTGGTACCGTATTGCAGCTTGGGCAGGCCGTGGTAGGCCGCGATGCTCTGGCCGATGTCGGCGAAGGTCTCGCGACGACCGACGGAGCCCGCCTTGACCGGCTTGCCGTAGAACAGTACCGGAATGTATTCGCGGGTGTGGTCGGTACCGCTCCAGGTCGGGTCACAGCCGTGGTCGGCGGTCAGCACCACCACGTCGCCATCCTGCAGCAGGTCGAACAGCTCCGGCAGGCGGGAGTCGAAGTACTCCAGCGCATCGGCGTAGCCCTTGACGTCACGGCGGTGACCGTAGGAGGAGTCGAAGTCCACGAAGTTGGTGAAGACGATGGTCTGGTCACCGGCCGCTTTCACCTCTTCCAGAGTCCTGTCCCACAGCTCGGTCAGACCGGTCCCCTTCACCTGCTTGGTGATGCCCTGCTGGGCATAGATGTCGGCGATCTTGCCGATGGAGACCACCTGGCCACCCGCTTCCTTCATGTAGTCCAGCACGGTCGGCGCCGGCGGCAGCACGGAGTAGTCGTGGCGGTTGCCGGTGCGCTTGAAGTTGCCCTTGCCGCTGCCCACGAACGGACGCGCGATGACGCGGCCGATGTTGTAGGGCTCCAGCAGCTCGCGCACGATGTGGCACAGCTCATAGAGCTTCTCGAGGCCATAGGTCTCTTCGTGGCAGGCGATCTGGAACACGGAGTCGGCGGAGGTGTAGAGGATCGGCTTGCCGGTGCGCATGTGCTCTTCGCCCAGATCGTCCAGCACCTGGGTGCCGGAGGCGTGGCAGTTGCCCAGATACCCGGGCAGACCGGCCTTCTCGACGATGGCATCCAGCAGCTCCTGCGGGAAGCTGTTGTGATGGTCGTGGAAATAACCCCACTCGAACAAGACGGGCACGCCGGCAATCTCCCAGTGACCGGACGGGGTGTCCTTGCCGGAGGAGAGCTCCTGGGCAAAGCCGTAGGCACCGATCACCTCGACATCCTTGTTCAGTCCGGCCGGGAAGGTGCCGCTGGCGAGTTCGCCCGCGTGGCCCAGACCCAGCTTGCTGAGGTTTGGCAGGTTGAGAGCGCCACGGCCCTCGATCTCACCGGCGGCGCACGCCTTGGCGATATGGCCAAGGGTATTGGCACCCACGTCGCCGAACTTGTCGGCATCGGCGGCAGCACCAATACCGAAAGAGTCCATCATCAGAATAAAGGTACGTTTCATGGGACTTCCCCTTGTTACAAATCAGCCAGACCGATGCGACGGTAAACCTCGGGCAGCGCCTCTGGTCGGGTGTCGCCGATCTTCACGGCAGCCTGCACCATGCGGGCAGCCTCGGCAAATTGAGCTTCTGTCTGAGCGTGGATCAGGGCGAGCGGCTTGTCAGCATCGACGCTCTGACCCAGGCGGATAAAGTCGGTCAGACCGACCGCATAATCGAGTTTGTCGGCGGCGGCGCGGCGACCACCGCCCATGGCGACCACCGCCAGGCCCAGTTCACGGGTGTCCATGGCGGTGACGAATCCGCTGTGGGCCGCGTAGACGGGGCGCACGATGGCGGCTTTGGGCAGGTAGGCGTCGTAGCGCTCCATGAAGTCGGCGGGACCACCGAGGCCGGTCACCATGCGCCCGAAGATCTCGGCTGCCTTGCCATTGTCCAGCACCGCCTGCAGCTTGGTGCGGGCATCGCCGTCATCGCTGGCAAGAC
Organism: Aeromonas sp. TW 6; assembly: GCF_013168745.1. Classification (NCBI taxonomy): domain Bacteria; kingdom Pseudomonadati; phylum Pseudomonadota; class Gammaproteobacteria; order Aeromonadales; family Aeromonadaceae; genus Aeromonas; species Aeromonas sp. TW 6. The sequence continues at coordinate 115,269 of NZ_JABERS010000005.1, forward strand.
CGGCGGAGATCAGCATCTCGGCGCACAGGGCCATGGTCACTTCGTGGATGCGCGGGTTGCGATACTCACCGGTCAGGTAGCGCACCGCTTCGCGCACTTCCACGGCGTTGCCGGCGCTGGAGGCCAGCACCTGGTTCATGTCGGTCAGGAGTGCAGAGGTGCGGCAGCCGGCCCCGTTGGCCACGGCGACGATGCTCTTGGCCAGTTCCTCGGAGGCTTCAAAGGTCGGCATGAAGGCGCCGGAGCCCACCTTCACGTCCATCACCAGCGCTTCGAGCCCGGAGGCAAGCTTCTTGGAGAGGATGGAGCCGGTGATCATGGCAATGGACTCGACGGTGGCGGTGATATCCCGTACCGCATAGATACGCTTGTCCGCCGGGGCGAGATCGCCGGTCTGGCCGATGATGGCGACACCCGCCTCTTTCACCACTTTCAGGAAGCGGTCGTTGTCGACCGAGGTCTGGTAGCCGGGGATGGCATCCAGCTTGTCCAGGGTACCGCCGGTGTGGCCGAGACCACGGCCGGAGATCATGGGCACGAAACCGCCGCACGCAGCGACCATGGGGCCCAGCATCAGGGACACGACGTCACCCACACCGCCGGTGGAGTGCTTGTCGACGATGGGGCCGCCCAGGTTGAGGTGATCCCAGGTCAATACCATGCCGGAGTCGCGCATGGCGCAGGTCAGGGCAACCCGCTCATCCATGGTCATGTCCTTGAAGTAGACCGCCATCGCCAGGGCCGCGATCTGCCCCTCACCGATGGTGTTGTTGGTTATGCCTTGGACGAAGAATTGAATCTCTTGGGTACTGAGCGCTTCACCGTTGCGCTTCTTGCGAATAATTTCTTGAGGCAAAAACATCTTTCATTCCCTCCGTGCATCACGCACGAACACAGACCGAACCAGATCCGGAAGGGGGCGGCGCACCGCCCCCTGCCACCGCTTAGTAACCGCTGGTATTAGCAGGCTTGTCGCCATGCCCCAGGGTCGCCAGCAGGCTGGCCAGCAGGCTGGAGGCGCCGAAGCGGAAGGTGCGGGCGGATACCCAGTCCTTGCCCAGGATCTCTTCGGCCATGGCCAGGTACTGACCCGCCACGGCGGCGTCTTTCACGCCACCGGCCGGCTTGAAGCCCACTTTCGGGTTCTTGGCCTTGATCACTTCCATCATGATGCGGGCAGCTTCCGGGGTCGCATTGACCGGCACCTTGCCGGTGGAGGTCTTGATGAAATCGGCACCGGCGTCGATGGAGATCTCGGAGGCGCGACGGATCAGCGCCTCTTCCTTCAACTCGCCGGTCTCGATGATCACTTTCAGCAGTACCTTGGCGCCGCAGGCTTCCTTACATGCTTTGACCAGATCGAAGCCGACCTGTTCATTGCCGGCCATGAAGGCGCGGTACGGGAAGACCACGTCCACCTCGTCGGCACCGTAGGCCACGGCGGCGCGGGTCTCGGCCACGGCGATCTCGATGTCGTCGTTGCCGTGGGGGAAGTTGGTCACGGTCGCGATGCGCACGTCGGCGGCGCCGATGTCACGCAGGGTCTTGCGTGCGATGGGGATGAAACGGGGGTAGATGCAGACGGCGGCGGTCAGGCCGGCCGGAGACTTGGCCTTGTGGCACAGGTCGATCACCTTCTGATCGGTGTCGTCATCGTTCAGGGTGGTCAGGTCCATCAGGTTCAGGGCACGTTGGGCGGCCACTTTCAGATCAGTCATGCTATGTCTCCAAAGTCTTGTTAAGCCCCATCACCCGCGATCGGCTTCACCGAACACCAAGGGTCGGCAGAGACGTTCCCGGAGCAACGGGATATGGAATTGCAGCGCAAATGCACAGGCAATACGGCTGCAAATAAGGCAAGAGCCCTGTCACTTTCTTACAAAAGTGCGGACTTGGTTCCATGAAGACTTGAGAAAGGCCGACTACGCAGACCCGACTTCCCAATCAATTCCATTTGACCGCCAACACCCGGATTCACCGGGCATTAGTCAATGCCAGCACCCTGCTGGCATCGCCTATTTCAGCCGAGATACCCCGTGTTTGCAAGCCGGATTTGCCAATTTCAGAGGTACCTCACACCCGGCAAATCCAGCGCTGGAAGGCGCTTAAGAGAAGAAGCGGGTCAGGATCCAGGAGTAGGCAATGCCCCCCAGATAGACCCCCACGATCCCCATGACGCCGGAGAGGACGGGCGGCGCCGGTATCGGCAACTTGAGGAAAGAAAACAACACCCCAACGATAAAGCCGGCCGCCATAGCCAGTAGCACTTCATTCATAGAACCTCCGATTTGACTCACTTTATTATTAGTCTTGACAGGAAAACGGTTGTCACCACCCCAAACGAGAACGCCACAGCAAATCGCTGTGGCGTTCGTCTTTATCCTGTCAGTCAGGCGATGTTACATGCCGGACAGCGCCAGGAAGAAGCCTGCGATGGTCGCAGACATCAGGTTGGACAGGGAACCTGCCAGCACGGCCTTCAGACCGAACTTGGCGATGGTGCCGCGACGGTTCGGTGCCATGGAGCCCAGACCACCCAGCAGGATGGCGACGGAGGACAGGTTGGCGAAGCCGCACAGGGCGAAGGAGATGATCGCCTTGGTGTGCTCGGACATGGCCACACCGTTGATCAGCACTTCATCCTTCAGGTAGGGGGCAAAGTTCAGGTAAGCCACGAACTCGTTGACCACCAGCTTCTGACCGATGAAGGAACCGGCCACGACCGCTTCGCTCCAGGGCACGCCGATCAGGAAGGCCAGCGGGGAGAACAGCCAGCCCAGCAGCAGCTCCAGGGAGAGTTGCGGGTAACCGAACCAGCCGCCCACACCGGAGAAGATGCCGTTGATCATGGCGATGAGGCCGATGAAGGCCAGCAGCATGGCACCCACGTTCAGGGCCAGTTGCAGACCGGCGGAGGCACCGGCGGCGGCAGCGTCGATCACGTTGGCCGGCTTGTCGTCCAGCTCACCTTCTGCGGTGTTCTCGTCGTAGCTCGGGGTCTCGGTTTCCGGTACCAGCAACTTGGCGAACAGCAGACCACCCGGGGCAGCCATGAAGGAGGCGGCGATCAGGTATTCCATCTTGACGCCCATGGAGGCGTAACCGGCCAGCACGGAGCCGGCAACGGAAGCCAGACCACCACACATGACGGCGAACAGCTCGGAGTCAGTCATCTTGGAGATGAAGGGACGTACCACCAGCGGGGCTTCGGTCTGACCGACGAAGATGTTGGCAGTGGCGGAGAGGGATTCGGTACGGGAGGTGCCCAGCACCTTCTGCAGACCGCCGCCCAGCAGCTTGATCACCCACTGCATGATGCCGAGGTAGTAGAGTACCGCGATCAGGGAAGAGAAGAAGATGATGACGGGCAGGACGCGGAAGGCGAAGACGAAGCCACCGCCACCGAACACTTCGAACATCTTGTTGCCAACCAGACCACCGAACAGGAATTCGATGCCGTTCTGGCCATAACCGATGACGCTGGAGACGGCGTCGGACACGCCCACCAGGATGTCACGACCGACCGGCACGTAGAGCACGAAGGCCCCCAGACCGGCCTGGATGGCAAAGGCGCCACCTACGGTACGAATTTTGATTGCCTTGCGGTTGCTGGAGAACAGCACCGCAATAAGGATGAGCGTCGCCATCCCTACCAGACCCATTATCAGATTCATTATTAACACTTCCTCTTTAGTAGCACCTGCCAGCTTGTTAACGATTTGTGTATTGAAGCCGCTAATCAAGGGTGCGCATTATACTAATTACGGTGCGACAAAATAGAATACTGGTCACATTTTATAAGCCACAAACGGCCTGAACATCGTTTAATTAGACCGCAAACGATTTTTATGGGCCCTGTTTTTTATCACTCGGTCATCATTTGATAATCAAATGTTAATTTCATGATTTCCCGGGGGGAACAGCCGCCGGGTGGAGTCATGTAACACCGAAATAACATCCTCCAGCGGTTGCTGCCGCAATTGTGCCAACAAGCGGGCTATGGTCGGCAGGCTGGCCGGCGTGTTCACCTCCCCCTGCTGGCCTTGCAGCGGCATGTCGGGAGCGTCGGTTTCCAGCAGCAAGGCCTCCAGCGGCATCTGGCGTATCGCCTCCCGGGTCTTGTTGGCCCGCTCATAGCTGATGACCCCCCCGATCCCCAGCCTGAAACCCAGTTGCCAGAACACCTCCGCCTGATGCAGGGAGCCGCTGAAGGCGTGAATGACGCCCCCTTGTGGCGGAGTGAAGCGCCGCAGGATCTTGGCGACCGTGTCGTTGGCACGCACCGAGTGGACGATGAGGGGCAGCGCATGCGCCATGGCCAGCCGCACCTGCGCCTCGAACATCTCGACCTGCCCCTCCTGCGGCACATGGGAGCGCAGATCCAGCCCGCACTCCCCCACGGCCACCAGCCCACGGGGCCGACTCGCCAGCAGGGTCTCCAGCCGGGTCAGTACATCCCGGGGCTGCTTGCCCACATACCAGGGATGGATCCCCAGGCCATAACGGATGTCGTCGTGGCGCTCGGCCAGCGCCATCACCCGCCCCCAGTTTTCCTCTCCCACGGCGGGGATGATATACTCGCCCACCCCCAGCTGGCGCCACCGGGTCAGCAGCGCCTCCCGATCGGCGTCAAAGACCGGAAAATCGAGGTGGCAGTGGGTGTCTATCAATTCCATGTCGCGCTTACCTGTCTGTCGTACTCAATGGGTTCATTCCATGCCAACACACGTTTCCCGAGGCTTTACCCTGATAGAACTGGTGCTGGTCATCATCGTGCTGGGGATCCTGGCCGTGACCGCCCTGCCCCGCTTCATCAACATCCAGGACGACGGGCTCAAGAGCAGCGTCTCGGCCACGGCGGGCAGCTTTGCCAGTGCCGCCCGGCTCGCCCACGCCGGCTGGGCGGTCAAGGTTAAGGGGGAGCCCCTGGCACTCTACAACTTTAGCGGCATGGGCAGGCAGGATCTCGACATCAACAGCCATGGCTGGCCGGTGGGCACCAAGGAGGACCAGGGAGGTCAGGGGCCCGATACCGTCTTCCCCGGTGGCGACAGCGATCAGATCTCCGTCAGCAGCCGGGACGACTGCGAGAGCCTGTTTGGCGCCCTGCTCGATACCGATCTGACGGTGGCCGATGAGTTGCACCAGGATTCAGACAGTGACTACATCTCCCGGCTCATCCCGGCAGACGCTCAGGCTGACGGCGCCCTTCGTCACGACAACTGCCGCTATACCCTGCGCAGCTCCGTGGGCCGCTTCCCGGCATACCCCGACGGGCTCTCGTTCGACTACAACAGCGTCACTGGCGCCGTGACCCGCCAGTTCCAGTGAGGTCGTCGCCCTTGTCCGGGCGCTTCTCCTCTTCATCATGGCGTACCGGCGCGCAGCAGCGCCGGTTCTCCGGTGTGAGTCCCCACTCCTGGCACCAGGCATCGTAGCGAGCCAGCCAACGCAGCAATATCCCCTTCATGGGCGCCTCCTTGTCTCGATGGTTTCCCCACAAGCTTGCCCCAATCCAACTCCCCAGACCAGCATCTCGGGGCCAGCGGCGTCATGGCCTGTCCAGCGGCAGCAGCAGCCCCATGGAAATCTCGTCCACATAGCCCTCGTCCAGCCGATAGGCCTGCCGTCTCACCCCTTCCTCCACGAACCCGCACTTGCGATACAAGGCGTGGGCCACCTCGTTGTGGGCCATCACTCCCAGCTCCAGCCGGTGGATACCGAGATCCCTCGCGGTCGCGATCAGGGTACGCAGCAACCGTTCCCCCCATCCCTGCCCGCGCGCCCTCGAACACAGCCCCATCACCACCAGGGCACAGTGGCGGTTGCGTGCCAGGCCGCCACCAAGGAGCGCGGCAAACCCTTGCACCTCCCCCGCCAGCTCCAGCAGCCACATGGCCTGATTGGGGGCTGCGGCCATGGCCTCGAGCCGCCTGCGCTGCCCCTCGATGTCCGAGGGGCGCTCTCCCGCTTCATACAGCATGAAGCGGGTCTCCCTGTCCAGTTGCCCGAAGAAGTGATCCAGCACCGCCGCATCCTCCACCCCTGCCATACGAATCATCACGCCGATCTCCCTGCCTGGTGGTTCTGCCGACCACGACCATAAAAAAACGACTCCCTCAGGAGTCGTTTCTATCAGAGCCATCTGGCTAACGCCACGCCCTCGGCCCGATCAGGCTTTCGCTGACAGGCTCAGGCGAGCAACGGCTTCCACGTGCATGGAGTGCGGGAACATGTCCACCGGCTGCACCTCGTCCAGCACGAAGCCCTGCTTGACCAGCCAGGCGAGATCCCGGGCCAGGGTCTGGGGGTTGCAGGAGACATAGACCAGCCGGCGCGGCGCCATGGCCACCAGGGTCTGCAATACCGCCTTGTCACAGCCCTTGCGGGGCGGATCCATCACCACCACGTCGGCACTCACCCCGTCGGCATGCAGGGCAGGCATCAGCTGCTCCGCCTTGCCCACGTGGAACTCGGTCTGCTCGATGCCGTTGAGGGCCGCATTGCGACGGGCGTCGCTGATGGCACTCTCCACCGACTCAATCCCCACCACCTTGGCGGCCTTGCCTGCCAGGAACAGGGAGATGGTGCCGATGCCGCAATAGATGTCGAACACCGTCTCGCTGCCGGTCAGCTCGCAATACTCCAGCGCCTTGGAGTAGAGCACGTCGGTCTGGCTCGGGTTGTTCTGGAAGAAGGAGAGGGGCGAGATCTCGAATTCGAGCTCGTGGATCTTGTCGCGGATCACACCGCTGCCCAGCAGCACCCGGTTCTTGTCACCCAGGATGCGGTTGGTACGCACCTCGTTGATGTTCTGCACCAGGGTGGTGACCGGCAGATCCGCCAGGGCCGCCAGCAGCTCGGCTTCGAACGGCAGCGCTTCGCCCAGGGTCACCAGCACCACCATCAGCTCGCCGCTCTTGAAGCCCTTGCGGGTCATCAGGTTGCGCACGCAGCCGGTGTGGGCCACCTCGTCATAGGCCGCGATGTCGTGCTCGCGCATCCAGTTGCGTACCCGGGCGTTGAGCTCCACGTGCAGCGAATCCTGCACCGCGCAATCATCGGCGGTGATGAGGTCATGGGAGTGCTTGCGGTAGAAGCCGATCTCGGCGCCCGCCTCGCTGCCACGCACCGCGTACTGGGCCTTGTTGCGGTAGGCAAACGGCGTCTCCATGCCGAGGATGGGGTTGACCACGGCCTCACCCAGCCCGACCTGCTCCAGTGCGCTCTGCACCAGGCTCTGCTTGAGGGCAAGCTGGGCCGGATAGGCCAGCGGGCGCACCTGGCAGCCACCGCATTCGGTGTTGGGGCAAAAATCGGCCACCCGATCGGCAGAGGGCTGGGTCAACTCGACCAGCTTGCCGTGCAGGTAGTTCGGTTTGACCTCGGTCAACTCGACCAGCGCCTGCTCACCGGGCAGCAGACCCTCGACAAACAGGGGGCGATCGAACAGGCGACCCTTGCCATCCCCCTTGTCGGTCAGTTCCAGAATATCGATCTGATGTTGGTGTCCCACTAACGGCATGAGCGGCTCCGAAGGCATGAAAGAGAGGGTGACGACGGGGCAGACCCGGCGACCCCGAATAAAGGGTGGCAGAGTTTAGCGGAGATCCGCCCAAAATGCAGGCATAAAAGACCCCGCAAACACAAATAGCGACCCCGGCCACCAGCGGCCCGGTCCGGGCAGCCTGGCCAGTCCGCCCCAATAAAAAAACCGCCGGACGGGGCCGGCGGTATGACATTCATGGCAGCAGGATCAATGGCTGTAGGCTTTCTCGCCGTGGCTGGTCACGTCCAGCCCTTCGCGCTCGGCATCTTCCTTCACCCGCAGACCGATCAGCAGGTCCACCAGCTTGTAGGCCACGGCCGAGACCAGGGCGGTCCAGACCACGGTCACCCCCACGCCGATGACCTGTACCTTGACCTGGGCCAGGATGGAGTACCCCTCGGCCACCTGGTTGGTCACATAGTCCCACACCCCGGTGCCGCCCAGATCCGGGCTGGCGAACACCCCAGTCAGCACGGCACCCAGGATCCCGCACACCCCGTGCAGGCCGAACACGTCCAGGCTGTCATCGGCCCCCAGCAGACGCTTGAGACCGTGCACGCCCCACAAACCGGCCACACCGCTGAGCAGGCCGATGATGAGGGCGCCCCCCACACCGACGAAACCGGCGGCAGGGGTGATGGCGACCAGGCCCGCCACCGCACCGGAGACAGCGCCAAGCAGGGAGGGACGGCCCTTCATCGCCCACTCGGCGAAGGTCCAGGAGAGGGCGGCAGCGGCCGGTGCGATCCAGGTGTTGGCGAAGGCCAGGGCCGCCGTGCCGTTGGCTTCGAGGGAGGAACCAGCGTTGAAGCCGAACCAGCCGAACCACAGCAAGGCGGCACCGATCATGGTCATGGTCAGGCTGTGGGGGGTCATGGGGTCACGGCCATAGCCAACCCGTTTGCCCACCATGAAGGCCCCAACCAGACCGGCCACCGCGGCGTTGATGTGCACCACTGTGCCGCCGGCGAAGTCCAGAGCGCCGTGCTGGAACAGATAGCCTGCGGTGGCACCGGCCGCTTCGGCGGCGGCCGCATCCGTGTAGGCATCCGGACCCGCCCAGTACCACACCATGTGCGCCATCGGGATATAGGCGAAGGTGAACCAGATCACCGCGAACAGCAGCACCGCCGAGAACTTCATCCGCTCGGCAAAGCCGCCGACGATGAGCCCGCAGGTGATGGCGGCAAAGGCGCCCTGGAACACCACGTAGATGAACTCGCTGATCCCGACCCCCTTGCTGAAGGTGGCGGCGATGGAATCCGGCGTCACCCCCATCAGCAGCACCTTGTCGAAGGAACCGTAGAAGGCGCCGCCCTCGGTGAAGGCCAGGGAGTAGCCGTAGACCACCCAGAGGACGGTGATGAGGCAGAACAGGGTGAACACCTGCATCAGCACACTCAGCATGTTCTTGGCGCGCACCAGGCCGCCGTAGAAGAGGGCGAGGCCCGGCACGGACATCAGGATCACCAGGGCCGCCGCCACCATCAGCCAGGTATTGTCCCCCTTGTTGATGGTCACGGTCGCGGCCGCCTGTACCACATCGGCCTGCGCGGCCACCTCTTCGGCCCAGCCCGGGGCGGCCATGGTGGCGGCCAGCGCCAGCAGGCCAGTCATTACGAGTCTCTTGAACATACAGCCCTCTCCTTGTCGTCCCGGCATCCGGGTCCATTTCCTGATATGCATTTCCAACCTGGCCACCTGCCCACCGCACCTGTGTGGCTCACGGAGACATCATGGCGACATGACATGGGGAAAGCATAAAGCAGGCCAAGAAAAATAATCCTTTTATTTCATGGCGTTATGTTTTTATCACATTCAACACGCACCATCTTGGCGCACGATGCCCGGTTACAGGGGGAAAATCGCACTTTGGCTGTGCATTGCCGGGAAAATGCACCAGGATGACCCAATCGCCTCACAATGACGGGGCGAACCCCTGGTGATGTCACCCTGGCAGGCTTATCTATCCCGCTAAGGTATTTATGAAATAAATGAAATGGGCCATACCATGGTGAAATCAAATGAGGCTGACGGCCAATATCCCCCCACCCGAGGGGCACAAGCACTTTAAGAGTGCAAACGCGCGCCATTCGTCTAGCCTGCCCCGAAATGCCCGGTCATACTGGCAAGCCATCTTCCCCTGTTCCCAGCGCCGCGAGGAGCCCATGCCCAATCTCAACGTGACCGAAATCAAGGCCTTCGTGCCTGCCCGGGATTTCACGCTGTCAAAGCAGTTCTATCAGGATCTCGGCTTTACCCTGGCCTCCGATGGCGACGGCGTGGCCTATTTTCATCTCGGCAACGCAAGCTTCCTGCTGCAGGATGGCAACCCCCCGGGGCTGGCCGAGCAGCTCATGATGCACCTCCTGGTGGAGGACGTGGCCGCCTGGCGGGCCCAAGTGGAGGCGAGCCAGATCGCCGCCCGCTACGGCGTCCGGGTCACGGAGCTCGTCACCCAGCCGTGGCGCATGAAGGAGTTCTGTCTGTACGACCCCTCAGGCGTGCTGTGGCGCATCGCGCAGAACATCGACTGAGGGGATGGCAGTCCGAGAGGCTGATGGCCCGAGAGCCTGTGGGTCTGAAGGTCTGAAGGTCTGAGGGTCTGAGGGTCTGAGGGTCTGAGGGTCTGAGGGTCTGAGGGTCTGAGGGTCTGAGGGTCTGAGGGTCTGAGGGTCTGAGGGTCTGAGGGTCTGAGGGTACACCTCTTCGCACCGCCCGGAAAAACAAAAGGCCATCCGCGAGGATGGCCTTTTGTCATGGAATCTGATGGTGCCCGGGGTCGGACTCGAACCGACACGTATTGCTACGGCGGATTTTGAATCCGCTGCGTCTACCGATTTCGCCACCCGGGCAGCTGCGAGGGATTATACGAATGGCGCTTGGCCATGCAAGGTGTTTTTCTTGCCCCCACCGTTGTTTGCTCATTTATTCAACGCCTTGCCGATGCCAGGCCAGTTACATAGAATGCCCGCATCATATTAATGGAATAATCATCATGGCCAAGCGCAAGACCCCCACCCCTCTCCAGCCTGCTCCCCGGCATCCGTCCGCCGGTCTGCTGCGCCGTCTCGGCGCCCTGCTCTATGACTATCTGGTGGTGATTGCCCTGCTGATCATCGCCGGCTTCATCGGCATGGGGGTGGCCCACCTGCTGCTGGCCACCGGCATGGCGCACGTCCCCGAGGGCAAGGATGCCGCCTGGCTGCTCACCAGCCCCCTCTACAGCGCCTGGCTGGCCTTCGTCATCTGCGGTTTCTACACCTGGTTCTGGGTCCGCGCCGGCCAGACCATCGGCATGCGGGCCTGGCGCCTGCGCATCCAGAACCTGGACGGCAGCAACATTCGCGTCACCCAGGCCCTGATCCGGCTCGCTACCTCGGCCTTTGGCCTGGGCAACCTGCTGTGTGTGTTCAATCGCGCCCGCCCCCGCGCCTTCCAGGACATCTGGGCCGAGTGCGAGGTGGTGGTGCTTGGCAAGACGGAAAACCTGGAGCAGCTCAATCGCTGATCCCAAGACGGCAACGAAAAAGGGCACCCCGAGGTGCCCTTTTTGTTGACCAGAACTGACGGCTTGCAGCCCAGAACCTTGACGGAAACGGTGCATCGAGAGCAATGGCCGCCTTTTGTCAGCAACCCGCCGTCCTTCAGGCCGCTACTGCTTGCGGCTCAGGATATAGAAGGAGATGCCGCCAAACAGCAGGCTGGGTGCGATGGCCGCGAGGATGGGCGGGACCGCATAGACCAGGCTGACCGGGCCGAACACCCTGTCGCTCACATAGACCGCGAAGCCGGTCATGATCCCCATCAGCATCCGCGCCCCCATGCTCACCGAGCGCAGCGGACCGAAGATGAAGGAGGAGGCGAGCAGTATCATGGCCACCACGGAGAGCGGTGAGAGCAGCTTGCGCCACATCTCCAGCTTGTAGCGTCCGGCATCCTGCTTGTTAGCATCCAGATAACCGATGTAGTCCCGCAGCCCCGAGATGGGCAGGTTCTCGGGATCGATGCTGACCACCCCGAGCTGCTTGGGGGTCAGCTCGGATTGCCAGGCCATCTGGGCATGCTCTTCGTCCTGGATCCGGGTGGGATCGTCAAACCGGGTGATGTGCACCTGTTTCAGCAGCCAGTGGTGATCCTCGAACACCCCCTCCTTCGCCTGCACCACGTCGATCAGGTTGCGGGACGGAGTGAAGCGGTAGAGGGTGATGCCGGTCAGGGCGCCATCGTTGCGCACCCCGTTGATGTTGACGAAGTTGTTGCCATCCCGTGCCCAGACCCCGTAGGCCGAGACCGTAAGCCGCCCTTCCGACATGGCCCCCGCCTTGATGTCATCCGCCATCCGCTTGGCGGCCGGTGCGACGTACTCTCCCATCAGCCCCACCAGCAGCATCAGGGGAATGGCGGTCTTGAGCGCCGCCATGACGATGCTGATCTTGGAGCGTCCCGCCGCCTGCATCACCACCAGCTCGGAGCTGGTCGCGAGCTGGCCCAGACCGATGAGGCCACCGAGCAGGGCAGCCAGGGGGAAGAAGAGCACCGCCTCCTTGGGCATGGAGAGCAGCACGTAGTAGAGGGCGTTGAGCATGTCGTAGTTGCCTTCCCCGACCGCCTTCAACTGCTCCACGTACTTGATGAGCGCGGCGAGCCCGACCAGGGTCAGCTCGCACAGCAGGATCGACATGAAGATGACCCTGCCTATGTATCTATCGAGAATGCCGAACATCAGCAGAGACTCCCAGGTTGCAGCATCACGCTGACTTTCTCTTGAACAATTGCCCTTTGACCCCGTTCCACCAGCTGGTGCCCTGCAGGTTGAGAGGCAACCCTATCAGCAGCAGATAGACCAGGGGCACCAGGAACATCCCGGGCCAGTGGGGCAGACGCCCGCTGTCGATGGCCGACCGGGCGGCGCTGAGCAGCAGGAAATAGGAGAGATAGAGCAGGATGGCCGGCAGCAGCTTGGCGTAACGCCCTTGACGGGGATTGACCCGCGCCATCGGCACCACCAGGAAGGTGAGCACCAGGATGGAGAGGGGCAGCGACAGGCGCCACTGCAATTCGGCCATCAGCTGGTTGTCCTGGGTGCCGAGCAATGCCAGGGTCGGCTTGGCCGCCGCCTTGCGGTTGGATCGCTCCATCTCCTGCTGGCGGATCACCAGGCTGTATTCACGAAACTCCGAGACCTGGAACTGCTTGCCGGTGAAATGCCCCTCGTAGCGCGAGCCATCCTTCAGGGTCAACCACTGCAAGCCGTTGCTGTCGGCGGTCACCTGCCCCTCGTTGGCCACCACCACTGACGGGGGTGAGCCCCCCTCGGCCCGTTGCAGCACGAAGATTTTCTGCAACTCCGACCCCTTGTCGTTCAGATCCTGGATGTAGGCCACCAGGCGCCCCTTGTCGAGCTCCATGAAGCGACCGGCCTGCAGGAAAGAGATACCGGGATCGGCCTTGAACTCGTCGATCACCTGGTACTCCCGCTCCTTGGCCTGGGGGGCGACCCAGCCGGTATTGAACGCCGCGACGGCGGCGGTCAGCAAGGCCAGCACCAGGGCGCTGCCCATGATGAAACGGTGACTGAAACCCACCGCGTGCATCACCGTCATCTCGCTTTCCGCGTACAAACGGCCGTGAGCAAACAGAATGGCTAAAAACAGACTGATAGGCAGCATCAACAACGCCATATTCGGCAGGTTGAGCAGCAGGAGGGTGGATACCAGGCGCGTCGGCACCTCACCATCGGCGGCATCGCCAATGATCTGGATAAATTGCTGGCTGACGAAGATAAGCAGCAGCACGAACAGCACCGCCAGCTGGGTTTTCAGGGTCTCCCTGAACAAATATCGGAAAACGATCACAGTCATTCCCAAGTAAACTTGTGTTTTTAGTCGAATGCCTGAAAAATAGGGCCCTATATTGGATTTTTACCAGTTTGAACTGCGGAGCCTGTGACTGTTCGCTCCGCCTCTGATACCCCAACAAGCACCGCATTATTCAATAAATGGTGCCTTTTGTCTTTAGGATGTAGGAGATTCCATGGAGTTCAGTGTAAAGAGTGGCAGTCCTGAGAAGCAGCGCAGCGCCTGCGTCGTGGTCGGCGTTTTTGAGCCCCGCCGCCTCTCTCCGGTTGCCGAACAGCTGGACAAGATCAGCGACGGCTACCTCAGCTCGCTGCTGCGCCGTGGCGACCTGGAAGGGAAACCGGGCCAGATGCTGCTGCTGCATCAAGTACCGGGCGTGCTCAGCGAGCGCGTACTGCTGGTCGGGTGCGGCAAGGAGCGCGAACTCGACGAGCGCCAGTACAAGCAGATCATCAACAAGACCATCACCACCCTGAACGAAACCGGCTCCATGGAAGCGGTCTGCTTCCTGACCGAGCTGCACGTCAAGGGTCGGGATACCTATTGGAAGGTGCGTCAGGCGGTGGAAACCACCAAGGCGGGCCTCTACAGCTTCGATCAGTTCAAGACCAACAAGGCCGAACCGCGCCGTCCGTTGCGCAAGCTGGTCTTCAACGTGCCGACGCGTCGGGAACTGACCATAGGCGAGCGCGCCATCAACCACGGCCTGGCCGTGGCGAAAGGGGTGCGCATCTGCCGCGACGTGGCGAACATGCCGCCCAACGTCTGCAATCCCGCCTACCTCGCCTCCCAGGCCCGCCGTCTGGCGGATGCCTATGACAACATCACCACCAGGGTGGTGGGGGAGCAGGAGATGGCCGAGCTCGGCATGAACTCCTACCTGGCAGTGGCCCGTGGTTCCGAGAACGAAGCCATGATGGCCATCATCGAATACAAGGGCAACGCCGACGCCAAGCCCATCGTGCTGGTGGGCAAGGGGCTGACCTTCGACTCCGGCGGCATCTCCATCAAGCCGGCAGACGGCATGGACGAGATGAAGTACGACATGGGTGGCGCCGCCTCCGTGCTCGGCACCATGCACGCCCTGGCCCAGTTGCAGTTGCCCATCAACGTCATCGGCGTGCTGGCGGGCTGCGAGAACATGCCGGGGGGCAACGCCTACCGCCCCGGTGACATCCTCACTACCATGTCCGGCCAGACCGTCGAGGTGCTCAACACCGACGCCGAAGGCCGCCTGGTGTTGTGCGATGCCCTGACCTATGTGGACCGCTACGATCCCGAGACCGTGATCGATGTGGCGACCCTGACCGGTGCCTGCATCATCGCCCTGGGCCACCATACCTCTGGCCTCTTGGCGAACCACAACCCCCTGGCCCACGAGTTGCTCAACGCCTCCGAACAGGCCGGCGATCGCGCTTGGCGCCTGCCCCTGTTCGACGAGTATCAGGAGCAGCTGGAAAGCCCGTTCGCCGACATGGCCAACATCGGTGGCCGTCCGGCCGGTACCATCACCGCCGCTGCCTTCCTGTCGCGCTTCACCAAGAAATACAACTGGGCCCACCTGGATATCGCAGGGACCGCCTGGAAGAGCGGCAAGGAGAAGGGCTCCACCGGCCGTCCTGTGCCCCTGCTGACCCAGTTCCTGCTCAACCGGGCCGGCGTGGCGGACGTCGAAGACAAGGAGTGATCCCCTTCCCCATCGACTCGAAGAGCGATGCGAGAAGGCGTTACCCTGTATCACAAGGAAGAGGCCTGCCTCTTCCTTGTTTCATTGAGAGAATCCGGGAAGTCCGTGCCAGACGCGGCTCCCGAAGACGGCCAATCGCTGTCCGTCACAGCCAAACGGGACCGACCTGATGAGCCAAGTGACCTTTTACCTGATGAGCCTGCCCGATGATGCGGATGCCTCCGCCGTCGAGCGCCTCGCCTGCCAGCTTGCGGCCGATGGCTGGAGCGCAGGTCACCTCTATCTGCTGTGCGAGGACGAGGCCCAGGCCCTGCGTCTGGACGAGCTGTTGTGGCAGTTGCCGCCCGATCGCTTCGTGCCGCACCAGTTGCAGGGGGAGAGCGGTCAGGCCCCGGTGGAGATAGGCCATCAGCCGCCACGGCGGCGCTATGCCTGCCTCATCAACCTGGCCCGGCAGACACCTTTGTTTGCAGGACACTTCGCTCAAGTGGTAGATTTTGTCCCCACTGACGAAACGCAAAAGCAGCAAGCCCGCGAGCGCTACAAGCACTATCGCCAGGCGGGCCATACCCTCGAGATGAGGGATCAGCCCGTCCTTGCCGCACCGGATCCGGCGCAGCCCTGACTGTGCCACCCTCGATCCACGACGAATCAACACCAGAATCCATCCATCCAGAATACGGCGAGACCATGGAAAAGACTTTTAATCACAACGCCATCGAACAGGCGCTCTACCAGCACTGGGAAGCCCAGGGCTACTTCAAGCCCCACGGCGACACCAGCAAAGATTCCTTCTGCATCATGATCCCGCCGCCGAACGTCACCGGCAGCCTGCACATGGGTCACGCCTTCCAGCAAACCCTGATGGATACCCTGATCCGCTACAACCGCATGCAGGGCAAGAACACCCTGTGGCAGGCGGGTACCGACCACGCCGGTATCGCCACCCAGATGGTGGTTGAGCGCAAGATCGCCGCAGAAGAGGGCAAGACCCGCCACGATTACGGCCGGGAAGCCTTCATCGACAAGATCTGGCAGTGGAAGGAAGAGTCCGGCGGCACCATCACCCGTCAGATGCGCCGTCTGGGTGACTCCGTGGACTGGGAGCGCGAGCGCTTCACCATGGATGAGGGCCTCTCCGCCGCCGTGCAGGAAGTGTTCGTCCGTCTCTACGAAGATGGCCTGATGTACCGCGGCAAGCGTCTGGTGAACTGGGATCCCAAGCTCAACACCGCCATCTCCGACCTGGAAGTGGAAAACCGCGAGATCAAGGGCCACATGTGGCACCTTCGCTACCCGCTGGCCAACGGCGCCAAGACCGCCGAAGGCCAGGATCACCTGATCGTCGCCACCACCCGCCCGGAAACCATGCTGGGTGATACCGCCGTGGCCGTGAACCCGGAAGACCCCCGCTACAAGGCGCTGATCGGCCAGCACATCCTGCTGCCGCTGGTGAATCGTCTGATCCCCATCGTCGCCGACGAACATGCCGACATGGAGAAGGGCACCGGCTGCGTGAAAATCACCCCGGCCCACGACTTCAACGACAACGAAGTGGGCAAGCGCCACAACCTGCCGATGATCAACATCTTCACCCTGGACGCCCACGTGCGTGCCGAGGCCGAAGTGGTCGATACCAATGGCAATCCCAGCACCGCCTATGACGCCGCCCTGCCGACCGAGTTCGCCGGGATGGAGCGCTTCGCCGCCCGCAAGGCCATCGTCGCCAAGCTGGACGAGCTGGGCCTCCTGGCCGAGATCAAGGATCACGTGCTGCAACAGCCTTACGGCGATCGCGGCGGCGTGCCCATCGAGCCCATGCTGACCGACCAGTGGTACGTGCGCGTGGCCCCCATGGCCAAGACCGCCATCGAGGCGGTGGAAGATGGCCGCATCCAGTTCGTGCCGAAGCAGTACGAAAACATGTACTTCTCCTGGATGCGCGACATTCAGGACTGGTGCGTCTCCCGTCAGCTGTGGTGGGGTCACCGCATCCCGGCTTGGTATGACGATGCCGGCAACGTCTACGTGGGCCGCAACGAAGAGGAAGTGCGCGCCAAGCACAGCATCCCGGCCGTAACCGTACTGCGTCAGGACGAAGACGTGCTCGACACCTGGTTCAGCTCCGCCCTGTGGACCTTCTCCACCCTGGGCTGGCCGAACAACACCGAGGCACTCAAGACCTTCCACCCGACCGACGTGCTGATGAGCGGCTTCGACATCATCTTCTTCTGGATTGCCCGGATGATCATGATGACCATGCACTTCATCAAGGACGAAAACGGCCAGCCGCAAGTCCCGTTCAAGACCGTCTACATCACCGGTCTTATCCGTGACGAAGAGGGCCAGAAGATGTCCAAGTCCAAGGGCAACGTGCTGGACCCGCTCGACATGATCGACGGCATATCGCTGGAAGATCTGCTGGAGAAGCGCACCGGCAACATGATGCAGCCGCAGATGGCCGAGAAGATCGCCAAGCGTACCGCCAAGCAGTTCCCGGAAGGGATCGATGCCCACGGTACCGACGCCCTGCGCTTCACGCTGGCAGCGCTGGCCTCTACCGGTCGTGACATCAACTGGGACATGAAACGCCTGGACGGCTACAACAACTTCTGCAACAAGCTGTGGAACGCCTCCCGCTATGTGCTGATGAACACCGAAGATCAGGATTGCGGCTTCTCTTCGCAAGGGAATGGTGGCGAGATGCAGTTCAGCCTGGCGGATCGCTGGATCCAGTCCCAGCTGCAAGTGGCCATCCGTGACTTCCGCACCGCCCTCGATACCTACCGCTTCGACATCGCGGCAGGCGTGTTGTACGAATTTATCTGGAACCAGTTCTGTGACTGGTATCTGGAGCTGACCAAGCCGGTACTGACCAAGGGCTCCGAGGCCGAGCAGCGCGCTGCCCGCCACACCCTCGTCAGCGTCCTCGAGAACCTGTTGCGCCTGGCACACCCGATCATCCCGTTCATCACCGAGACCATCTGGAAATCGGTCGCCCCGCTGGCTGGCGTACACGCCGACACCATCATGATTCAGGCTTTCCCGGAGTTCGACGCCGCCAAGGTGGACGACGCCGCGATGGCGGATCAGGAGTGGGTGAAGGAGTTCATCGTCAGCATCCGCAACATCCGCGCCGAGATGAACGTGGCCCCGAGCGTGCCCCTCAACGTGCTGCTCCAGTGCGATGCCAAGGATGCCCAGCGCGCCGCTGACAACGAGGCCTTCCTCAAGTCGCTGGCCCGTCTGGAATCCATCCGCGTACTGGCGGCCGGTGAAACCGCCCCGCTGTCGGTGAAGAAGCTGATCGGTGCCACCGAGCTGATGATCCCGATGGCCGGTCTCATCGACAAGGAAGCCGAGCTGGCCCGTCTGGCCAAAGAGGTGGCCCGTCTGGTGGGCGAGTGCGGCCGCATCGAAGGCAAGCTCGGCAACGAAGCCTTCGTCGCCAAGGCGCCGGAAGCGGTCATCACCAAGGAGCGCGAGAAGCTGGAAGATTACCGTCTCCAGCTGACCAAGCTGGAAGCCCAACAGGCCGAGATCGCCGCGCTCTAAGCCACAGCGCAACATGACAAGCCCCCGTTTATCGGGGGCTTTTTCATGTCAGGGGTTCAGTTCTCCCTCTCCTGCCCCGCGGTTTTATCCCTCCCGCCGGGGCGATATTCAAAAATTCACGAGCCAAATCACCTCCTTTCACAAGCGCAGAGCCCGCAAATTCATTACACTGCCAGCGGTCTTTTCTATCGGGAGTGCTGCTGCAGTATGGAAATATTGATCCTGTTTGGATTGATTTTGCTCAATGGCGTCTTCGCCATGTCGGAAATCGCCATCGTGACGGCACGCAAGGCACGCCTCGCCAAAATGGCGAGCGAAGGGAGCCGCTCCGCCGCCATCGCCCTCAAGCTCGGGGAAGATCCGACCCATTTCCTCTCCGCCGTGCAGATCGGCATCACCAGCATCGGTCTGCTCAACGGTATCTATGGCGAGTCCCTGCTGGCCCAGCCCTTCGCTCTCTGGCTGCAGGAGTGGGGGCTCTCCCCCAAGAGCAGCAGCCTGCTCGCCACCGTCATCGTGGTCGTGCTGGTCACCTATCTCTCCATCGTGGTAGGGGAGCTCGTGCCCAAACGCCTCGGACAGCTCAGCGCCGAGCGCATCGCCTGTCTGGTAGCCCGCCCCATGCTCTGGCTGGCGACCCTGACCCGTCCCTTCGTCTGGTTGCTCTCCGCCTCCACCAACGCCAGCCTGCGGCTGCTGCGGGTCGATCAGCGCAGCAGCAACAACGTCACTCAGGAGGAGATCCACGCCATGCTGGTGGAGGGCTCCGAAGCGGGGGTGATCGAGGACCATGAGCACACTATGTTGCGCAACGTGTTCCGCCTCGACGAACGCAGCCTGGCCTCCCTGATGGTGCCGCGCAGCGACATCCGCTATCTGGACCTGTCACTGCCGCTGGAAGTGAACCTCCAACGTCTGGTGGAGTATCGCCACAGCTTCTTCCCTGTCTGTGACGGCAGCCTGTCGGATCTCGTCGGCATCCTCAACGTCAGCAAGGTGCTGCACGCCTACATCAAGGGAGAGCCCATCGATCTGGCGGCGCTGACCCAGGACGGCAGCCTACTGCCGGAGACCCTCAACGGCCTGGAGCTGCTCAACCACTTCCGTACCCACTCCGAGCACATGGTGCTGGTGGTGGACGAATATGGCGAGCTGCAGGGGCTGGTCACCCAGCAGGATCTGCTGGAAACCCTGGCCGGCGACTTCCAGCAGGAAGATGGGGAGGACAACTGGGCCTTCCAGCGCGCCGACGGCAGCTGGCTGCTCGACGGCCTCATTCCACTGCCAGAATTGAAGGACTGTCTGGAGCTGGTTCGTCTGCCGGAAGAAGAAAAACATCACTATCACACCCTTGGAGGGCTTATCATGCTGCTCCTTGGCCGCCTTCCCCAGACCGGAGACCTGGTCACCCTGGAACAGTGGCAACTGGAAATCGTGGATATGGACGGCCTGCGCATCGACAAGGTACTTGCCATGCCCTTGACCGACCAACCCAGCTAACCTGCGGAGTTTGCATGTATGGAGCAGTTTTACCACCTGGCTCACGCCTTTATGCATCAGGATCTGGCGACACTCTCTGATCCCAAGATGGTCTTCATGGTCTATGTCGTCCTGCTGACCTTCCTGGTGCTCGAGAATGGCTTTATCCCCACCGCCTTCCTGCCAGGGGATACCCTGCTGATCCTGACCGGCGTGCTGATCTATCAGGGGGTGTTGCCGATGGCGGTGGTCCCGCTGCTGATCATGGCGACCTTCGTCGGTACCTGGCTTGGCTACATGCAGGGGCGTTTCCTCGGCCACACCCGGATGTATCACAGGCTGATGTCCCATCTCGATGACAAGCACAAGGAAAAGGTGCACTACCTGCTCAACAAGTACGGCATCATCACCCTGATCACCGCCCGCTACATCGCCTTCGTGCGTACCGCCTACCCCTATATCGTCGGCGCCAACGAGATCCCCCAGGGGCGCTTCCTGGTGGTCAACCTGATCAGCTCCATCATGTGGATCTGCCCCCTGGTCGGGCTGGGTTACTACCTGAGCCACACCAAGCTGGCCGCGCAGTATGAGTCCCAATTTCTCAGCGTCATTCTCTACCTGCCGGTCGTGCTGCTGGTGGGCGGCCTCATCGCTCTGGTCTGGCGCTGGTGGAGCAGACGCAAGCCCGGCGTCTCCAGAGAGTGAGACAAACCACAGGGTCGCCCACAGGCGGCCCTTTTTTATGGAAAATAGTGGCGAATTCCCCCTGCTCGCTCTTGTAAAGCAGGGACAAAAATGAGTGAATCTAGCGCCTTTTTTCGCTGTGGATGGAGTTGGTTGTATGGGGTGTTGGATTCGCGCAATCGCGCTGGTAGGTGGATTGATGGGACTGCTGGGTTCGCAGACAGCCCTGGCGACCCCCAACCCGGCCAAGCTGCAGCTCAAATCGGGCAGTGCCCTGGTGATGGACGTCAACACCGGCAAGACCCTGTATCAGAAAAACCCCACCCGGGTGCGCCCCATCGCCTCCCTCACCAAGCTGATGACGGCGCTGGTGGTGCTGGATGCCCGCCAGAACCTCAATCAGACCCTGACCATCGATCAGAACGACAGGGACAACATCAAGCACACCTATTCACGGGTGCGCATGGGCACCCAGGTCAGCCGCCGCGACGCCCTGCATCTGGCGCTGATGTCCTCCGAGAACCGCATGGCCTCGGCGCTTGCCCGCCACTACCCGGGGGGTCGCCAAGCCTTCATCCGCGCCATGAACAACAAGGCCAGACAGCTCGGCATGCGCAACACCCGCTACTATGACTCCACCGGTCTCTCCACCCGCAACGTCTCCACCGCCCAGGATCTGGCCAAGCTCCTCTCTGCGGCCTATCGACAGCCGCTGATCCGTGAATTCACCCAGGACACCAGCAGGGAGATGCGTTTTCACAAGCCGGCCTACAGCCTGATGTTCAACAATACCAACCCCCTGGTGAAGAACCCGGACTGGGATGTACGCCTCTCCAAGACAGGCTATACCGACGAGGCGGGCCGCTGCCTGCTGATGCGTGCCAAACCGGATCGTCAGGAGCTCGCCATCGTACTGCTCAACTCGGTGGGCAAACGCACCCCTGTCGGGGATGCCAACCGCATCCGCAAGTGGCTGAAAAGCTGATTCTCTCAACGAAGACATGAAAGGATGCCGCGGCATCCTTTTTTATTGCCAGCCAAACGCCTTAGCAGGCCGCCAGAGGGCGCCAGCCCCGTACAGCATAGATGCGCATGGTTCGGGCCCCCAGGTCGCCACAGGCACGGCCACGGGATGCGTCAGCAGCCTGCCAGGCAAGACACGTGGAGAGTGGTGACCCGAGGGCACGTGCAGCAAGGGGGAACCGTCCCCCGTGGGAGCGTCAGGGAGAAGGACACGAGAGAGGCAACCCCATGATGGGGAGGAGGATATCACCCATAAAAAAACAGCCCCGACTGACGTCGAGGCTGTCTGTATGGTGCGCCCGAGAGGATTCGAACCTCTGACCACCTGGTTCGTAGCCAGGTACTCTATCCAGCTGAGCTACGGGCGCTCACAACTTGTTGCACTGCTTGAAATATGGTGCGCCCGAGAGGATTCGAACCTCTGACCACCTGGTTCGTAGCCAGGTACTCTATCCAGCTGAGCTACGGGCGCTCATAAATTGTTGCACTGCTTTAAACATGGTGCGCCCGAGAGGATTCGAACCTCTGACCACCTGGTTCGTAGCCAGGTACTCTATCCAGCTGAGCTACGGGCGCTCATAAATCATTGTATTGCTTGAAATGGTGCGCCCGAGAGGATTCGAACCTCTGACCACCTGGTTCGTAGCCAGGTACTCTATCCAGCTGAGCTACGGGCGCCCTGTTTTCAAACGATAAAAAAAGCTTACTCAACAGTAAGCCTTCTTTAGTGTCGACTTTCTGATGGTCAACACATGACTTCAAGAGTCAAATATGGTGCGCCCGAGAGGATTCGAACCTCTGACCACCTGGTTCGTAGCCAGGTACTCTATCCAGCTGAGCTACGGGCGCAAAATGGCGGAGAAGGGGGGATTCGAACCCCCGATGCGGGTATAAGCCGCATACTCCCTTAGCAGGGGAGCGCCTTCAGCCTCTCGGCCACCTCTCCGTTTGCGGGGCTGATAATACTTCACAGGGATTTTTAGTCAAACACTTTTTTGGAGAAAACAGAGCGTTCGCTCAGCATTTGGCCAAAGAGTGGAATATTCAAGCAATATCGACACTTACCCAGTAGTTACGCGCTCTGCAGGCCGATTTGCAGGCCCCAAAAAAACAAAAGGCGACATCCGGGATGTCGCCTTCAGGCAGCCATGAAATGGCTTAGAAATTCGGTTGGCCCGGGACTTTCTCGGCCTGTATCCGCATGTAGATCTCTTCGCGGTGTACGGAAACCTCTTTCGGTGCATTCACACCGATACGAACCTGGTTCCCTTTTACGCCCAGTACGGTAACGGTTACTTCGTCACCAATCATCAGGGTTTCCCCTACACGACGAGTCAAAATAAGCATTCGCTTGCTCCTGTATCCTGTTTTGTATTTATATCGATATGCGCCATTATCTTACAAAGATACCGATATGGTAAATGGTTGAAACTAAATCAATCAGGGATTGTTTCCCAAGGGCTGCTCATGAGGCTCTTGATCCAACCCGAACGCCGAGTGCAACGAACGCACGGCCAGCTCCAGGTACTTCTCGTCAATCACCACGGATATCTTGATTTCAGAGGTGGAGATCAGCTGCATGTTGATCCCTTCCTCACCCAATACCTTGAACATGGTGCGCGCTACACCAGGATGATTCCACATGCCGACCCCGACGATGGAGACCTTGGCGATCTCTCCGTTGCCCTGCACGCAGGCGGCCCCCAGCTCGCTGGCGGTCTCCTCCAGCAAGGCGCGGGCCCGGCGATAATCATCGCGATTCACCGTGAAGGTGAAGTCGGCAGTACCATCCCCCATGGTGTTCTGCACTATCATGTCGACATCTATGTTGGCGTCGCTGATCGGATTCAGGATCTGCGCGGCCACGGTCGGCCTGTCCGGCACACCCAGAATGGTCAGGCTGGCCTCGTTGCGATTGAACGCAATGCCGGATACCAGGGGTGCTTCCATCCTCTCACCTCCATATGTGATTAAGGTTCCCTCTCCGTCGACGAAACTCGACAGCACCCTTAGCGGCACGCGGTACTTGCCCGCGAACTCGACCGAACGGATCTGCAACACCTTGGCACCGAGACTCGCCATCTCGAGCATCTCCTCGAAGGTGATGGTATCGAGGCGGCGCGCCTTGGGCTCGATGCGCGGATCCGTGGTATACACCCCGTCCACATCGGTAAAGATCTGGCACTCGTCGGCCTTGATGGCCGCAGCCACGGCCACCGCGGTGGTATCCGAACCACCTCGGCCCAGGGTAGTGATGGCATTGTGCTCATCGCGCCCCTGGAAACCGGCAATCACTACCACCTTGCCGGCACCGAGTGCGGCTTCCACCTGATCGGTGTCGATACGGGTGATGCGCGCCTTGCCATAGGCGGAATCGGTGTGGATGCGGACCTGATCACCGGTCATCGAGACTGCGGGGCAACCGCGCTTGTTGAGCGCAATCGCCAGCAGTGCAATGGTGACCTGCTCACCGGTGGAGATCAGCACATCCATCTCGCGCCGGTTGGCATCCTGGTCCAGCTGCTGGGCCATGCCCAGCAACCGGTTGGTTTCGCCCGACATGGCGGAGACCACCACCACCACGTCATGTCCCTGGGCACGGGTCAGTTGAACCCGCTCAGCAACTGCCTCGATCCGCTCCAGCGTGCCGACCGAGGTGCCACCGTACTTCTGTACATAGAGTGCCACAGATCACCTCGCCCGCTTACAGGCGCTCTTCCAGCCAGGAGTGAACGGATTGCAGCGCCGCCGGCACCGCCTCAGGCTGGGTACCACCCGCCTGTGCCATGTCGGGACGACCACCGCCCTTGCCACCCACCTGCTGGGCCACCAGATTGACCAGTTCACCAGCTTTGACCTTGCCGGTCAGGTCATTGGTCACGCCCGCGATCAGGTTGACCTTGCCATCACTGCTGGTTGCCAGCAGCACGACACCGGATTTCATCTGGTTCTTCAGCTCGTCCAGCATGCCGCGCAGGGATTTGGGGTCGACCCCTTCCAGGGCGGCAACCAGCACCTTCTGGCCATTGATGTCGATGACCTGGCTCAGCAGGTCGTTACCCGCCTGCGCCGCCAGCTTGGCCTTGAGCTGTTCCAGCTCGCGCTCCATCATCTTGGCCTTGTCCAGTACCTGGCGCACCTTGTCGGCGATGGAGAACTGATCGCCCTTCACCAGCGCGGCGGCCTCTTCGATCTGTTCACCCAACTGGTGCATCAGATCGATGGCGCTCTTGCCGGTGACCGCTTCGATACGGCGCACGCCAGCCGCGATGCCGCTCTCGGCGATGATCTTGAAGAAGCCGATGTCACCGGTGCGCTTGGCGTGAGTACCGCCGCACAGCTCGGTGGAGTAGTCGCCCATGCGTACCACGCGCACATCGTCTTCATATTTCTCGCCAAACAGCGCCATGGCACCGGCTGACTTGGCCTCTTCCAGCCCCATCAGCTGGGTGACCACCTCGTGGTTGGCACGGATCTGGGCGTTGACGAGCTCCTCGATCCGGCGAATGGTCGCCATGGTCAGCCCTTCGAAGTGGGAGAAGTCGAAGCGCATGCGCTCGGCGCCCACCAGGGATCCTTTCTGGGTCACGTGCTCACCCAGCGCCTGGCGCAAGGCCGCGTGCAGCAGGTGAGTCACGGAGTGGTTAAGGGCGATGGCTTGGCGACGGTCGCCATCGACCACGGCCTCGACCTCGGCTCCCTTCTCCAGGGTACCCAGTTCCAGATAGCCCTTGTGGATGATCGCCTTGCCCGCTTTCTGGGTGTCGGTGACGGCGAAGATGCCGTCATCCACCTTGAGGATGCCACTGTCACCCACCTGACCGCCGGACTCCGCATAGAAGGGGGTCTCCGCCAGCACGATCACTGCCTCTTCACCGGCGATGAGGCCATTGACCTCGACACCATCCTTGTAGATACCGACCACCTGGGTGTTCTGGCTCAGTTGCTTGTAACCGGTAAAGGGGGTCTCGAAATCGAGCTTCAGCACGTCGTTGTAGTTCACGCCGAAACTGGAAGCCTCTTTCGCGCGGGCGCGCTGCTTCTCCATCTCGGCCTTGAAGCCCTCTTCGTCGATGCCGATCTCGCGCTCGCGCACCACGTCGGCGGTCAGGTCGGCCGGGAAGCCGTATGTGTCATAGAGCTTGAACACCACTTCACCCGGGATCACCTTGGCATCACCGAGGTTGGCCAGGGCGTCTTCCAGCAGCAGCAGACCTCTGTCCAGCGTGCGGACGAACTGCTCCTCCTCGATGCGCAACACTCGCTCGACCAGCGGCAGCTGGGCGATCAGTTCCGCCGCCACATCCTTCATCTGCACGGCCAGCTCGGCAGCCAGCTTGTAGAAGAAGACGTCGGTAGCACCCAGCTTGCGGCCGTGACGCACGGCGCGGCGGATGATGCGGCGCAGCACGTAGCCGCGACCTTCATTGGAGGGCATGACACCGTCAGCCACCAGGAAGGCGCAGGAACGGATGTGGTCCGCGATGACGCGCAGGGACTGGTTGCTCAGATCCGTGGTGCCGACAATCTCGGCCGCCTTCTTGATCAACGCCTGGAAGATGTCGATCTCATAGTTGGAGTGCACCCCCTGCATGATGGCGGAGATACGCTCCAGACCCATGCCGGTATCCACGGACGGACGGGGCAGCGGCTCCATGGTGCCGTCAGCCTGACGGTTGAACTGCATGAAGACCACGTTCCAGATCTCGATGAAGCGGTCGCCATCCTCTTCCGGTGAACCGGGAGGGCCACCCCAGATGTGATCGCCGTGGTCGTAGAAGATCTCGGTACAGGGACCGCATGGGCCGGTATCGCCCATGGCCCAGAAGTTGTCGGATGCATAAGGAGCACCCTTGTTGTCACCGATGCGCACGATGCGATCGGCCGGCACGCCGACCTCTTTTTCCCAGATGTCGAAGGCTTCGTCATCAGTCGCGTAGACGGTCACCAGCAGGCGCTCTTTGGGCAGCTTGAGGGTACCGGTCAGGAATTCCCATGCAAACCGGATGGCGTCCTGTTTGAAGTAGTCACCGAAGCTGAAGTTGCCCAGCATCTCGAAGAAGGTATGGTGACGGGCGGTATAGCCGACGTTTTCCAGGTCATTGTGCTTGCCGCCAGCCCGCACGCAACGCTGGGCCGTGGTGGCACGGTGATAGGCACGCTTGTCGGCGCCAAGGAACACGTCCTTGAACTGGTTCATCCCTGCGTTGGTGAACAGCAGGGTCGGATCGTTGTGCGGTACCAGCGAGCTGGAAGAGACAACCTGGTGTCCCTGGGTGCGGAAATACTCGAGAAACGCAGCGCGAATCTCTGACGTGGACATGTACATGGAAAATCCTGCTTGATTCGAATACGGACTTTTAACCGCATTAATGTAAGTTTTCTGCAGGGTAAAGTAAAACGTGGGGACCCTTGGCGGGTGAAATAGCCCCCAAGGGGCCAGCGTTTGGCAGCAGCACCCGCAAGCACGTCGCAACAGGGGGGCTTCGGGATGCCTCGCTCGAGCACAGGGCCACCATTGACAGACCCGGCGAAGGGCTGATATTCCCCACCAGCCGCACCGCACGCCAGTTGCTATAGGTGTTCAACCTCGGCGCGCCACTATTGCTCACCTTGCATGGCTGAGAGGGCGTAACGGGCTTGCTCCTGGGTAAAACCACGCCCCATCAGATATTTGAGCCACTTCATGCGCAGTTTGAAGTCGGCAAAGTCGGTCGCCTTTGCCCGACGCGACAACAACGCAAGCGCCAGTTCGAACCAGTCGAGCTCGGGTTGATCCAGGGCCGCCTCGATCTGGGTGTCATCCAGCCCCTTGCGACGCAGGTCGAAGCGGATCCTGAGCGGACCATGGCCTTTGGCCGCACCGGCCCGCACCGCCATGGCACCGTAACGATCGTCATTGACCCAGCCATAGCCACGGCAATGGTCGAGTACAACGGCGACCACCTCCTCCTCGAATCCCTTCTGACGCAGGCGTCTGGCCAGCTCGGACTCCGCACTTTCGCGGCGGGCAAGACTACGCATGGCAAAGGCGCGGGCGGCGGCGACCTGCTCTTCAAAGGTCAATTCGACGGGCTCGCCCGGCTCGTTCACTGATTCATCCACCATAAACAACAAGGCCGGGTATCAACCCGGCCTTTCCTCATTCCTTATTCGAACTCTTGTTCGTTTTCGGCTTCAAACTCGGCGTATTCGGCAGCCGTGGCCTTCTCCTCCACCGGCGCGGCGCCGGAGAGCAGCAGCTCGCGCAGCTTCACTTCCACCTCGGCAGCCAGTGCCTTGTTTTCGGAGAAGAGCTTCATCACGTTGGCTTTACCCTGGCCGATCTTCTCGCCGTTGTAGCTGTACCAGGCACCCGCCTTGTCGATCAGCTTGTGCTTGACGCCCAAGTCCACCAGCTCGCCCTCCTTGGAGATGCCGGCACCATAGAAGATCTGGAATTCAGCCTGCTTGAAGGGTGGCGCCACCTTGTTCTTCACTACCTTGACGCGGGTCTCGTTACCGACCACTTCGTCACCCTCCTTGATGGCGCCGGTACGACGGATGTCCAGGCGCACGGAGGCGTAAAACTTCAGAGCGTTACCACCGGTGGTGGTCTCCGGGCTGCCGAACATGACACCGATCTTCATCCGGATCTGGTTGATGAAGATGCACAGGCAGTTGGCGTTCTTGATGTTGGCGGTCAATTTACGCAGCGCCTGCGACATCAGACGAGCCTGCAGGCCGACGTGGGAGTCACCCATCTCCCCTTCGATTTCCGCTTTCGGGGTCAAGGCCGCCACGGAGTCGACGATGATGACGTCGACGGCATTGGAGCGCACCAGCATGTCGCAAATCTCCAGTGCCTGTTCACCGGTATCCGGCTGGGAGATGAGCAGGTCGTCGACGTTGACGCCCAGCTTGGCGGCATAGATAGGATCCAGTGCGTGCTCCGCATCGACGAAAGCACAGGTTTTGCCCTTCTTCTGGGCTTCGGCGATCACCTGCAGGGTCAGCGTAGTTTTACCGGACGATTCCGGACCGTAGATCTCGACGATACGACCGCACGGCAGACCACCGATCCCCAGCGCCACGTCCAGAGAGAGAGAGCCGGTGGAGATGGCTTCGATATCCATGGTCTTGCTGTCGCCCAGACGCATGATGGAGCCTTTGCCAAACTGCTTTTCGATCTGGCCCAGCGCAGCCGCCAGTGCCTTCTGTTTGTTCTGATCCATGCCAATCTCCGCTGGGAATCGTGAGTAAGAAGTGAAGTTGGGCTAAGTATACTGTTTATGCATACAGTATCAAGCCCAATTTATTTGAGCAGTGCCAGGAGTCCGGACAAGGCCTGTCTGACCGCCTGCTGGCGCACCTGATGGCGATCCCCATCGAAACGGGCGAGCAGGGAGTGGTGACGACCGGTACGATCTGCCCAGGCAAACCAGACAGTGCCGACCGGTTTCTCCTCGCTGCCACCACCAGGCCCGGCGATACCGCTGATGGCCACGCAGATACCCGCATCGGAGCGAGCCAGGCAGCCCCGGGTCATCTCCAGCACCACGGGTTCGCTGACGGCACCGTGGCGCAACAGGCTATCGATGCTGACGCCGAGCATCTGCTGTTTGGCTTCGTTGGTGTAGGTCACGAAACCGCGATCGAACCAGGCCGAGCTGCCGGCAGTATCCGTGATGGCAGTGGCAACCCCGCCGCCGGTGCAGGATTCCGCCGTGGCGGCAAGCCAGCCTCTGGCCAGCAGTGCTTCGCCCAGTTCCCGGGATAAGCGGGAGATCTCTGCTTCAAGTCCCATCATCGCGTCCTCTTCCGGCCTCTTCCAGGCGAAATATGGCGCTTATTATGCAGTTGCCCCGCCCCTCGGGCAACCGACCCCGGGGCCACTGCGTCAGCAAGTTGTCGTCGCTTAAGCTCCAGTACATGGCTGCTCGTTATCATGTTCCAACACCGCCATGCATGCGGTTTCCATCCCATCAGACCAAGGAGAAAGCCGGATGATGCATCCGTTCAACGTCGCCATGACAGCCCTCGCAATGTGTATCGCCACCCATGCCTTTGCCACCGAGGGCACCGCCGAGCTGCAGAGCGAGACCACCCTGGCCCAGGAGCTGAACCTCTCCAGCGCCCAGGTGGAGCAGATCAAGGGGCTGCGCGAGCAGGCCACCAGGGAGCTGGGCTCAATCAAGCTTGATGCCATCGGCCAGGACGTCATCGTCAACATGATCAAGTCCGGCAAATGGGATGAAGTGGCGGCGAGAAAGCAGTTGCAGACCATCAGCGACGTACAGGCCGAGGCCCGCTACCATCGCGCCCACTACCTCTTCGAGGTGAGCCGGGTGCTGACACCCGAGCAGAAAGCCAAACTGCACGAGATGCTGAGCGGCGACGAAGCCATGTACTGAGGGCGACACTCTCCCCGTCTCTCCCATCCCCGCATCCGTGCGGGGATGTTATTTCTCCTCCCCCATGCCTCTTTTCGGCCAGGCTCCCCCCAGACCACTCTGGTCAGCATCATCCGGATGCACAGATCCGCGACGGGATGCCGGCTTTGCCTCCAAGACGGAGATTCCTCCTCACCATCTTGCCTCGAGCATGTAGAATGGCCCCCAGATTCAGACCCATGACGGCAGACGTTTGCCCGCAAGAGCACCTTCTGGAATAGCACATGACAGCACAATACCAAGCGCCAGGCGCCAACTTGAGCGCCCACACCCCCATGATGCAGCAGTATCTGACTCTCAAGGCCGAAAACCCGGAGATCCTGCTGTTCTATCGCATGGGTGACTTCTACGAGCTCTTCTACGACGACGCCCGCAAGGCCTCCCAGCTGCTCGACATCTCCCTGACCAAGCGCGGCCAGTCGGCCGGCAGCCCCATCCCGATGGCCGGGGTGCCCTATCACGCCATCGAGGGGTATCTCGCCAAGCTGGTACAGCTCGGCGAATCGGCCGCCATCTGCGAGCAGGTGGGGGATCCCGCCACCAGCAAGGGGCCCGTGGAGCGCAAGGTTATTCGCATCATCACCCCGGGTACCGTCTCCGACGAGGCGCTGCTCAGCGAGCGGCAGGACAACCTGATCGCCGCCGTCTACCACGATGGCCGCCGCTTCGGTTACGGCACCATGGACATCGGCTCCGGTCGCTTCTTCATCAACCAGTTCGAGAAAGAAGAGACCCTGCTGGCGGAGCTGCAACGCACCAATCCGGCGGAGCTGCTCTACCCCGAATCGTTCGTCTTCCTGCACCATGTCGAGGGTCGCCGCGGTCTGCGTCGCCGCCCGGAGTGGGAGTTCGAGCTCGGCACCGCCCGCAAGCTCTTGTGCCAGCAGTTCGGCACCCAGGATCTGGTGGGCTTTGGGGTCGAGCAGAGCGAGACCGCCCTGTGCGCCGCCGGCTGCCTGATGCAGTACGTGAAAGACACCCAGCGCACCGCCCTGCCCCACATTCGCAGCGTGCGCCTGGAGCAGCCCGATCATGCGGTCATCATGGATGCCGCCACCCGCCGCAATCTGGAGCTGACCCAGAATCTGGCTGGCGGCCACGACAACACCCTCTCCGCCGTGCTCGATTGCACCGCCACGCCGATGGGCAGCCGGCTGCTCAAGCGCTGGATCCATCAGCCGATCCGCGACCGGGTGATCCTCAAAGGTCGCCAGAGCACCATCAAGGAGCTCATCGAGCAGAACCTCTATGACGAGTTGGGCGGATTGCTGCGCCAGGTCGGTGACGTGGAGCGGGTGCTGGCGCGTCTCGCCCTGCGCTCGGCCCGCCCGCGCGATCTGACCCGGTTGCGGCAGGCTTTCGCTCAGCTGCCCGAGTTGCAGCGGCTGCTGGCGGAGAGCGAGCACGAGGCGGTGCAGCAACTGCGCGAGCGGGCGAGCACCTTCCCCGAACTGTTCGACCTGCTGGAGCGTGCCGTGATGGAGGTGCCGCCGGTGCTCATCCGCGATGGCGGCGTCATCCGTGAAGGGTTCAATCAGGAGCTGGACGAGCTGCGGGATCTGGCCAACGGCGCCACCGCCAGCCTGGCCCGCATCGAGGAACGGGAGAAGGCGCTCACCGGCATCAACACTCTCAAGGTGGGCTACAACAAGGTGCACGGCTTCTATATCGAGGTGAGCCGTGCCAACAGCCACCTGGTGCCGGCTCACTACATCCGCCGCCAGACGCTGAAAAACAACGAGCGCTACATCATCGATGAGCTGAAGAAGTACGAGGACAAAGTGCTCACCGCCCAGGCCCAGGCGCTGGCGCTGGAAAAACGCCTCTACGAAGAGCTGCTCGACGCCCTGCTGCCCCACCTCGGCGATCTGCAGGAGTCTGCTGCCGCACTGGCGGAGCTGGACGTACTGGCCAACCTGGCGGAGCGGGCAGAGACCCTCGACTATCGCTGCCCCACCCTCATCGACGAAGATCAGATCCTCATCGAGGCGGGCCGCCATCCGGTGGTGGAGCAGGTGATGACCGACCCCTTTATCGCCAACCCCATCCGGCTGGAGCGGGAGCGGCGGATGCTGATCATCACCGGCCCCAACATGGGCGGTAAGTCCACCTACATGCGCCAGACTGCGCTGATCGTGCTGCTGGCCCATATCGGCGCCTTCGTGCCCGCCGACAGCGCCCGCATCGGCCCCATCGACCGCATCTTCACCCGCATCGGGGCGTCGGATGATCTCGCCTCCGGCCGCTCCACCTTTATGGTGGAGATGACCGAGACTGCCAATATCCTCAACAACGCCACCGCCCGCAGTCTGGTGCTGATGGACGAGATTGGCCGCGGCACCAGCACCTACGACGGCCTCTCCCTGGCCTGGGCCTGCGCCGAGCAGCTGGCAAGCAAGATTGGCGCCTACACCCTGTTCGCCACTCACTACTTCGAGCTGACCCGCCTGCCCGAGCTGATGAGCGGGCTGGCCAACGTCCACCTGGATGCGGTGGAGCACGGCGACACCATCGCCTTCATGCACGCGGTGCAGGAAGGTGCGGCCAGCCGATCCTACGGCCTGCAGGTAGCGGCGCTGGCCGGGGTGCCGAAATCGGTGATCCACCAGGCCCGCCACAAGCTGCACGAGCTGGAGAGTGCCACTCCGGTGGCCGCCGGCGAAAGCCGTCCGGCTCCGGTCACTCTCGCCCCGCAACCCCATCCTGTGGTGGAGGAGCTGGCAGCAGTACGTCCGGACGAGCTGACCCCGCGACAGGCCCTTGACCTGCTCTATCGACTCAAGCAGATGCTGTAACTACCGACCGCCGAACAGGCATGAAAAAGGGGAACCGCGAGGTTCCCCTTTTGTTTGACCGAACCTGTCATCAGCCCGGACCGATGCGATCCATCAGGCTCAGATTGACCGACCCCGGATGGCGCTTGAGCTTCTGCCTGTATTCGAACTGGTGCTGGCTCTCCTGTTTGAGCCCCTGCATCAGGGAGTAGCACATGGCCAGCATGATGACCGAGAAGGGCAGCGCGGCGATGATGCTGGCGGCCTGCAGGGCGGCCAGCCCGCCGGAGACCAGCAGAATGGCCGCGACCAGCCCCTGCCCCAGTCCCCAGATGGCGCGGTGCAGCACGGGGGGATCCTGGTCGCCAATGGAGAGCAGCGTCGTAATCACGAGCGTGCCCGAGTCACTGGAGGTGATGAAGTAGGTGCAGATAAGCAGGGTCAGCACCCCTTTGGCAATCCAGCCGAAGGTCTCCCAGTGCAGCAGTTCCACCGTCTTGTAGAGCGCCATGGTGACATCCTGATTGACCGCTTCCACTACGCCGCCGCCACCGAACAGCTCCAGGTTCATGGCAGTCCCGCCAAACACGGTGAGCCAGAGCATGCCGAGCAGGGAGGGCACCAGCAGAACACCGAGCACGAATTCACGGATCGTGCGGCCCTTGGAGATGCGCGCGATGAACATGCCGACAAAGGGGGCCCACGCAATCCACCAGCCCCAGTAGAACGCGGTCCAGCTGGACTGCCAGGCCGAGGTGCCGTTGGCTTCCGTATTGGTCCAGAAGCTCAGCTTGACGATGTTCTGCAGGTAATCACCGATGTTCTGCACATAAGCGTTGAGGATGTAGGTGGTTGGCCCCAGCACCAGGAAGAGGCCCAGCACGAACACGCTCAACCAGATATTGAGTTCGGAGAGGATCTTCACCCCGCGCCCGACACCGGAGATGGCCGACAGGGTGGCAATCAGGCTGATGCCACCGATGAGCCAGAGCTGGTTCGCTTGTGACACGCCCATGCCGAACATCTGGTTGAGGCCGGTGTTCATCTGGGAGACGCCCAGCCCAAGGGAGGTCGCCACCCCGAACACGGTACCGAACACCGCCAGCACGTCGGCGGCATGGCCCCAGAAGCCGTAGATGCGATCGCCAAGAATGGGGTAGAGCACGGAGCGGATGGCCAGCGGCAACTTGCGCCGGTAGCTGAAGAAGGCCAGCGACAGGCCGACGATCACATAGATGGCCCAGGGGTGCAGACCCCAGTGGAAGAAGGTGAGGCGCATGGCGATCTGGGCCGCTTCCGGCGTCATGCCTTCGGTGATGAAGGGGTTGCCCTGCAGGTGATACATGGGCTCGGCGATGCTCCAGAACACCAGGCCTATGCCCATGCCTGCGCTGAACAGCATGGAGAACCAGGCAAAGTAGCCAAACTCCGGTACCTGGTCGTCGTCGCCCAGCCGGATGCTGCCAAAGCGGCTGAACATCAGGTAGACGGCGAAGAACAGGAACAGGGCGACCACCAGGATGTAATACCACTTGAAGCCAGCAATGATGGTGTCCTTGGCCCCGGTAAACCAGGTTCCTGCGGTATCCGGATCAAAGACGCCGAACAGCAGGAAGAGGGTCACGACGGTGAGGGCCGTCATGGCCATGGTGGGATTGAGGCCTTTCAAAAGCCCTTTGGTTGCTCGCATCGGGCCTCCTTAGTCGTTGTTGAAAAAGTCTTCACCCACGTGATCGCCGGCACCGCCGATGGCGCGATAGGCCAGACGACCTGCCACCTGCTCACGGTGATCCACCAGGGTCACCGACGGCTGACCGTTCACTGCGTGGCGTTTGCCGAGGAAGATCGCCATGGGCACCCCCAGATTGGAGACACCGCTGGTGATCCAGAGGCGGTTGAAGTCATAGGAGCCACCGATGAACTCCAGCTGTGCCAGTCCATTGTCCAGACCCGCCAGATAGAAGTTCATGGCACTCTCGTCGGGGAAGAGGTGAACCAGCACATAGGCATAGCGCAACTCATTGACCAACTCCTTTAGGCTGAAAGAACCTGTGTTGCTGCAAGAGAGCGGCAGCTCACCATCGTAGTGGTGTACCTTGAGGTTGTTGGGGTCCTCGTCATAGGCAGGTTGATAACGCACAAATGCCGCGGTATCCGGCAGTTCATAGCGAACTCTGACCACACGCAGGTCGGCAACCAGGGACTTGATATCCAGGTCGTCATGCATGATTTCACTCCTCAAATATCGGGTTGGAATGGGGCAATTGTCCGATAACCTAACACAATATTCATTAGAGCTAAAACCATTACATCAAAAACCATATTGACCTTGTTATGGATTAGGCGGAGAATTTCGCGCCTCTCCACAGCCCTGCGATGACCCAGACCCCATGGAAAAACATGATGAAGTGCTGATCGCCCTGCGCCAGATCATCCGTGCCATCGACATGCACTCCAAGCGCTTGATCAAGGAGGCCGGCCTGACCTCGCCTCAGCTCCTGCTGCTCAAGGGGATCGACGAGCTTGGCCAGATCTCCATGCGCCAGCTGGCGGATCACACCAACATGAGCCAGGCCACCGCCACCACCATCATGGACCGACTGGAGAGCCGCCAGCTGGTGCAGCGCATTCGCAGCGAAACCGACAAACGCAAGGTGCATGCGACGCTCACTGACGCGGGACGTGCCCTGCTTGCCCAGGCTCCGACCCCCTTGCAGGAGAGTTTCATTCAACGCTTTCAGGCGCTGGAGAACTGGGAGCAGGGGTTGTTGCTCTCATCCCTGCAACGCATCTCCGCCATGATGAATGCCGACGGTATCGATGCCGCCCCCGTGCTGAGTGTCAGCCCCCTGACCGAAGAGCGGGCCTGAACTGCAGTGCCTAATCCTGAAGTCCGTTTACATGTTTTCAGTTAACTTCTGGCACTCAGAACCCGATGTACCGCATCGGGGATTCTGCATTGCGAGGCCTAATGCGATCATTCTAGGTTATAACTACCCACCACCTTATGCACCATCTTCCTCGTCTACACTAGGCCCTACGGGCTTTGCTACAGCAACTCTCCTTTCAGTATCCCGTTCACCCGCTCTGCCAGCGCATTCTGATAACAGTCATACCCATCAGTCATCGAGTACTGTACTCCGTACCGTTCATACAGCGTCTGATTCAAGCCTGAGCAATACTGCACCCTGCCGTCCGAGTGATGGATAAACTCCCCGCTGCCACACCGTTGCTTCAGTGCTCTCTTGAGCGCCATCACCACCAACTCAGCATGCATCCCTTCGTGCGTGTGATGCCCCGCTATCTTACGCGAGCAGGTATCCGTCACCAGGCTCAGGTAGAGTGGCCCGCTCTTTGCTGGCAGGTAAGTGATGTCGGCAACCGAGACCTGCCCTGGCGCCACCGCAGTGATTTTCACCGGGCCGGGTTTGAGCAAGTTGGGATGGCGATAGAAACGCTGAAAACTGTGGAGCGTCTTGTGATAGGCCCGTTTGGGCTGCACCAACAGACGGTGCTCGGCCAATATCCTAAACAGTCTGTCCCACCAGACCGTCAGCCCAGCATCGTCTTGGCCCTGCAGCAGATAATGCTACTTGTGGATGCCCACCCGTAGTGAACTTTGCGCACAAAGCTCACCACCTGCTGCCCTTGTGCATGACGCAAGTCGGCGACCCGATTGCGATTGTAGTCAGCCTAACGGTTTATTCCGAGGAACCAGCAAGCACTGAAGATGGTCAGCTTTTCGACATACCGCTGCGAGAGAGCTTACCAGGTCGTTTTTTACGATTGAGGCGCTTTCAAAGAACTGAGCCTCCAGGCTCATCAGCGCCAGCTACTCGAGCTCCTTGATACGCTGTTCAGACATTTGGTTGTCGGGATCAGGCATGATGTGATCCTGCCAGCTCTAATCGATGCTCCCTGGCTCCAACCCTGCAGACCATGCTTATGCAACCATACCAGAATGGTCGAATTGCCCTGAATGCCATATTGGAATTGTGTCTACTGGTAGGTGAGTTCACCTTTTTCAATCTGCTCGACCAGGGACAATTTAAACCTCAGTGAGTAATCGCGCTGTGTGCGTTTCACACCTTGTCCCATCGAGATCTCCATCTATTCGGGGAAGAAGGTATTAGCCATATTCAGGACGGGGACAACGGGAAAAGAAAAAGCCCAGCATTGCTGCTGGGCTTTTTATTTGGCTCCTCCTGCTGGGCTCGAACCAGCGACCTGCGGATTAACAGTCCGTCGCTCTACCGACTGAGCTAAGGAGGAATTATTCGTGGTGCCCAGAGACGGAATCGAACCGCCGACACGGGGATTTTCAATCCCCTGCTCTACCGACTGAGCTATCTGGGCAAATGGTGCCGGCTACCGGAATCGAACTGGTGACCTACTGATTACAAGTCAGTTGCTCTACCTACTGAGCTAAGCCGGCACACTTCAAACCATTGTGCATGAACACGTTTTTATTTCATGGCACCAAAACATGGTGCCCAGAGACGGAATCGAACCGCCGACACGGGGATTTTCAATCCCCTGCTCTACCGACTGAGCTATCTGGGCGTGGGCGCTATTAAACGGATTTTAGGGCAGGTGGTCAACGGGAAATTTCACTTTTCGTCTCGTTCGTCTCTTTTTTGCGCAGCATCATCCATTTTCATCACTTCTGCTGGCGGGACCGCTCCCCGGCGCCCCCAGAGGCGGGACTCCTCCCCCTTGAGCAGGCGGGTAATGTTCTCGTGATGACGGATCAGGATGAGACAGGAGAGCAGGGAGACCGGCAACGTGTATTCCGGTTTGAGCAGATAGGTAAAGAGCGGAGTCAGCAACACGGTCACGATGGACGCCAGTGACGAATAGCCGCTCACCAGCAGCACCAGCAGCCAGGTGGTGATGACGGCGCCCCCCATGGCAAAGCCGATGGGCAGCATGGTACCGAGGGCGGTGGCGACGCCCTTGCCGCCACGGAAGTGGAAGAAGAGGGGGTACATGTGGCCCAGACAGGCGGCCACCCCGATAAAGCCGAGGTAGACGGGCTTGATCTGCAGATACCAGGCGAGGTAGACGGGGGCCATCCCCTTGAGCACGTCGAGAAGCAGTACGATCAGCGCCGCCATCCGGCCGCCGAGGCGCAACACATTGGTCGCCCCCGGGTTGTGGGAACCATGGTCACGGGGATCCGGCAGACCCGTGATGCGGGAAACCAGCACGGCACTGGACAGCGAGCCGCCCAGATAGGCCAGAATAATCATCAAAATCGTCAGGGCCGTCATCTTGGTCGTTTTTACCACGATATGAATGGGGTATGATGCGGGCCACATTCCCAGGCCCGGGCTTGCCCGAAAGCGTGTCGCCCAAACCGGCCGCCAGCGGCAATCTGCTTGCCGGGCCTGCATCCCTGCGCTGTTTTCACAGCCCATCAAGAGTAAAGAAGAAGTACTGTCATGGACAAGGTGTTTATTCGCGGACTCGAGGTTTTGACCACCATAGGGGTATATGAGTGGGAGAAGGGCATTCGCCAGAAGCTCTGTTTCGACCTCGAGATGGGGTTTGACAATCGCCCAGCCGCCGCAACCGACGATATCAATCTGGCGCTGGATTACGCCACCCTCTCTCGCAAGATCTGTGATCACGCCCAGGGCAAGATAGTGGAGCTGGTCGAGACCATGGCCGAGCAGGTCGCCGCTCTGGTGCTGGAAGACGAGCGGGTACAGTGGGTCAAGGTGACCCTGACCAAACCGGGTGCCGTGCCCAATGCGGCAGGCGTCGGGGTCGAGATCCTGCGCCATCGCACGCCGGCTGCGAGCGCCAACTGATGACCCGCATCTATATCAGTCTGGGATCCAACATCGAACGGGAACGCCATATCCGCGCCGGCCTCGATGCCCTGCACGCCGAATTCGGCGAGTTGCAGGTCTCCCGGGTATTCGAGAGCGAGGCAGTGGGCTTCAACGGCCGCCCCTTCTACAACCTGGTGGTGGGTGCCGATACCGAGCTGCCCCTGGCGACCCTGTGCCAGCGGCTGCGCGCCATGGAGTTCGCTCACGGCCGCGAGCCGGATGCCAAGAAGTTCGCCCCCCGCACCCTGGATCTCGATCTGCTGCTCTACGGCGAGCTGGTCTGCGAGACGCCGCTGGTGCTGCCGCGCGGCGAGATCCTCACCAACGCCTTCGTGCTCTGGCCGCTGGCGGAGCTGGCTCCCACATTCCGCCATCCCATCGATGGTCGCACCATCGGTGAGCTGTGGGCAGGTTACGACAAAGCCTCCCAGCGCCTTGACCCCATTCCCTTCCACTGGAAAGCGGGCGAATTGCAGCATCACTGAACAACAAGGGCACCCTCGGGTGCCCTTGTTGATGACTCCGCTGATGATGGATAAGAAACGGTGATTGGGCCTGCGCCGGTGCAAGTGGCAGGATGACCGCCATCACAGGAGAACCCCATGCCACTCGATGCCATTCACGACTTCAACCGTCAGTTGCTCACCGACCTGCCCCACCAGCGCTTCGAGCACGAACCCATCCTCGATTACGCCACCGACGAGCGGGTCAAGGCTCGCCTCGGCTGGCAGGCCGAGTTCAGCAAGACCCTTTTCCTCAAATTCAAGGATGGTCGCTTCGCCCTGCTGCTGACCCACAGGGACGGCCGGCTCGACAGCAAGGCGGTCAAGGCGGCGCTCGGTGCCAAACCCTCCATCTGCACCGCCGACGAGATGCAGACCGAGATTGGCTGCCTGCCGGGAGCCGTCTGCCCCTTCCTGCCCCGCGCCGACATCCCCCTGCTGGTGGATCCCGTGCTCATGAATCACCACGCCTTTACCTGGACGCCGGGCCACCCCGAGCAGACTTTCCTGCTGGAGACCACCCACCTGGCCGGACTGCTGGCCCGATTGCCCTGCGACGTGAGCTACCTGCCAGCTCCCTGAGCCTGGGACTCAGCGCTTTTCTCGCGCCAGCTGGGCGAAGATCAGCGCAGCCAGCATGGACATCAGGCCGATGCACAGATAGGTGAGGTGGAACCCCTCCAGCCAGCGGCCACTCTCCTCGGGCTGGCCGATGGAGAAGAGCCCCAGCAGGCTGGCGGCGATGGCCACCCCCAGGCTCATGGAGAGCTGCATTACCACCGACAGCAGACCGTTGCCGCTACTGGCGTGCTCGCTGCTGAGATCCTGCAGGGTCAGGGTGTTCATGGCGGAAAATTGCAGGGAGTTGATGGCGCCAAAGACCGCCAGCCACACCAGCAGTACACCGTGGGGCACCTGGTTGTCGATGAAATAGAAGCTCGCGATCATGGCCCCGAGCGCCAGGGTGTTGCCGATCAGGATGCGGCGATAACCGATGCGCGGAATGAGCTTGTTCACCAGCGTCTTGGTCAGCATGGCGCCGATCACCGTGGGGATCATGGTCATCCCCGCCTTGCTCGGGGAGAAGCCGAGCCCCAGTTGCAGGAAGAGCGGGGTGAGAAACGGCATGGCGCCGCTGCCGAGGCGGGCAAACAGATTGCCCCAGATACCGATAGCGAAGGTGGACGTCTTGAACAGCGCCAGACTGAACAGGGGCTGCTCCGCCGTGGCGGCATAGAGCCAGTAGCTCGCCATGGCGGCCAGACCGAACAATACCGCAAACAGGGCCCAGCCGGTTGAGATGCTGTGCTCCCCCAGGCCTTGCAGACCGACGGATACCAGCACCATGCCGACACTGAACAGCACAAACCCCTGCCAGTCAAACCTGGCGGTGTGCTGGCGAAGGTCGGGCATGAAGTGCCAGCTCGCCACGAAGCCGAGCAGGCCCACCGGCAGGTTGATGAGGAAGACCCAGTGCCAGCTCGCCACCTCCACCAGCCAGCCCCCCAGGGCCGGGCCGATGAGGGGGCCGAGCAGACCGGGGATGGTGACGAACGACATCACCCTCAGCAGCTCATGTTTGCTGTAGACCCGCAGCACCGCCAGACGCCCGATGGGCATCAGCAAGGCCCCCCCGACCCCTTGCAACACCCGGGCGATCACCAGCATGGGCAGGGTGTTGGCGATGGCACAGGCCAGGGAACCCAGGGTAAACAGCAGGATGGCGACCAGATAGACCCGGCGGGTGCCGAATCTGTCCGCCAGCCAGCCGGAGGCGGGAATGAGCAGGGCCACCGTCAGCATGTAGGCGATGATGACGGACTGCATCTGCAGCGGACTCTCGCCCAGGGCCTCGGCCATGCTGGGCAGGGCAGTGTTGAGGATGGTGCCATCCAGGGTCTGCATGAAAAAACCGACCGCTGTCAGCCAGGGCAGCCATTTGCGCTGGGCGGGCGTCACCATCGGGGAGCTGTCAGGCATGGTTCTGTCTCTCCTCATCACATAAGAAAATCTATGGTCACCCCCTTTTTTGCAACCTTGATTTCGGGTGTTGTGGTTGGCTTGCTTAAATCTATCCGGCGTCTTGATGGAGAATGTTCTCCGCGCCACGATGAGAATCGCGCCTGACTGTCC
>NZ_JABERS010000060.1:0-22829 GCF_013168745.1 Aeromonas sp. TW 6
AACTCAGAAGTGAAACGCTGTAGCGCCGATGGTAGTGTGGCATTCGCCATGCGAGAGTAGGACACTGCCAGGCACCCAATACAAGAAACCCCGCTCACTCGAGCGGGGTTTTTTATTGCCTGAAATTTATTTTTTAGATAATAAGTCTGGTTAATGCGCAAAACCCAGTCTATTACATCGATAAACATTGTTATTCAGCCAGTATCACTGTCTTTCAAACGGCTCAATCTCTCTTTCTCACCAGGTTGAGCGTCAAGTATCTCCGGCTCAAACGCTATTCCCTTCCTTGATAATCACTATTGCTGGAAACGGGAGTGACAAGTACCTCAGGATCCATAGACTGTTTCTTTCATGTACAAGGAGCTGTCTATGTTGGGGATCCACGATCTGGCGTTGTTTATCGTTTCTGGCCTGCTGTTGAACATGATGCCTGGGCCTGACTCCCTGCTCATCATGCTGCGCAGCGGCTCCCAGGGATGGCGTGCAGGGTCCATGGCGGCATTGGGTATCGGGACAGGTACCATGGTGCATGTGTTGGCGGCGGCGCTGGGACTGTCTGCCCTGTTGAGTGCCTCTGCCGAGCTGTTTGCCGTCATCAAGCTGATGGGGGCGCTCTATCTGGTCTATCTCGGCGTGTCCATGCTCTGGCAGAGGAGTGGCACTTCAACGTCTGTGGATGGGGCTGTGGCGCTGCCTGCGCTCTCTTATGGGCGCATCTTTCGGCAGGGGTTGCTCACCAATGTCCTCAATCCCAAGGTGGCGCTCTTCTTTCTCGCTTTTGTGCCCCAGTTCATCGATCCCGCTTCACCGCAAAAGGCGATGGCATTCATCGTGCTGGGCTGCATCTTCAATCTCAACGGCATGATCTGGTGCCATCTGCTGGCGTTTTCCACCGCGTTTGCAAGCCGCAAGGTGCGACTGCCCGCCCGGGTGGCCACCTGGCTGAATCGCGTGATGGGGGGGCTGTTCGTGGGGCTCGGTATCAAGCTGGCGGTGGAGTGAGCAGGTAAACACCGGGCATAGAAAAAGGCGTATCCCATCGCTGGGATACGCCTTCGTCTGCACTGCAGCAGAATGACCGGGATCAGTTCATGCCGTAACGCTTGAGTTTCTTGCGCAGGGTGCCGCGGTTGATGCCCATCATCACGGCGGCGCGAGTCTGGTTGCCACGGGTGTACTGCATGATCACGTCCAGCATGGGAGCTTCGACTTCGGAGAGAACCATATCGTACAGATCAATCACTTCCTGACCGTTCAACTGGGCCAGGTAGTTACGCAGGGCCTGTTGCACAGAGTCACGCAGGGGGCGTTGGGTCGGCTCGGCAGCGTGATTGTGAGTAGTTGTTACCAATGCATCAGAAGTCAGGGTTTGTTCGAACATATTCGGTCGGCTCTTTAGTTATGCGTTAACCTAATCCATCGAAATACGCTTCGAGTGCCTCGAGTTGTGCGTCTGCACAATCCAGGGCATTGAAGTGCTTACGGAATTCTCGGCCCGCCTCTTCTTCATCCAGATACCAGCCCACGTGTTTACGGGCAATGCGCGCTCCCAGATAGGCACCGTAAAACTGGTGCAGATTGGTGACATGCTCGTTCATCAGGGTGCGAACCTCTTCCCTGTCGGGAGGCGGCAGCTTGGTGCCCGTTTCAAGAAAATGGCGGATTTCCCGGAAAATCCAGGGTCGTCCTTGCGCAGCACGGCCGATCATCACGGCGTCGACACCGGTATAGTCGAGGACATACCGGGCTTTCTCCGGGCTATCGATGTCGCCATTGGCGACAACAGGAATCGATACGGCCTGCTTAATCGCCCTGATAGTGTCGTACTCCGCTTCGCCCTTGTAGAGGCAGGCACGGGTACGACCATGCACGGCAAGGGCCGCGATACCGCAATCTTCGGCGATTCGGGCGATCTCCTCGCCATTGCGGTTATCCGGATCCCATCCTGTGCGGATCTTCAAGGTGACAGGTACTTCCACCGCATCCACCACGGCCCGGCAGATGGATCTGACCAGGTCTGGCTGACGCAGCAGGGCGGAACCTGCCAGCTTCTTATTCACTTTTTTTGCCGGACATCCCATGTTGATGTCGACGATCTGAGCGCCCTGCTCCACGTTGTAGCGGGCAGCAAACGCCATCATCTCGGGGTCGGCACCGGCAATCTGGACCGATCGCAAGCCGCCTTCAGCAGAGTGATCCATTCTCATCCGGGTTTTCTGGGTATCCCAGACATCCGGGTTGGCCAGCAGCATCTCGGAAACGGCCATACCGGCTCCCAAACGTAAACAAAGTTCACGAAATGGTCGGTCTGTTACACCGGCCATGGGGGCCACGATCAGGGGAGTTTCAAGCGTGTGGGGACCTATCTGCATTCCACGGTTACCATCGGCTTAGGGCGGCGTATATTACGCATTTTTTAGTCAGGAGAAAAGGTTAGTATTTGAGCGTCAGCCATTTTTTTCTGAAAAAAACGTCGCGCCAAGGCTTGCAAATTCAGGAGTGCTTGAAAATCGGACATATTGTCTGTGACCATGGTCAGGAGGGCGCGAGTGAGGGAGATGGTGATTTGTGAGTCTCCCTCTCAAGCCGGTTTAGGCTATGATAGCGGGCCTGAATTGAGCAAAGACTCTACACAATTTCATTACAAACGGATCGGGGATGTATGACGGTAAAGTTCATCAAGTCGCTCTGCCCATGCCTGCTGGGTATCGTGCTGGGGTCGGCTCAGGCGCAGACGGTCAGCTTTACCGAGGCCTGGAGCCGGGTCATCCAGCAGGATGACGGCTTGGCGGCAGAGCAGGCCGGGGTGGAGCGGGCCCAGCAACTGCGGGAGGCGGCCAAGGCCATGTACCTGCCCAAGGTGGATGTGGGGGCCAGCTATACCCATCTCGATCAGCCGATGGAGCTGGACATGCTGGATCTCAACCCC
Organism: Aeromonas sp. TW 6; assembly: GCF_013168745.1. NCBI lineage: Bacteria > Pseudomonadati > Pseudomonadota > Gammaproteobacteria > Aeromonadales > Aeromonadaceae > Aeromonas > Aeromonas sp. TW 6. The sequence continues at coordinate 2,930 of NZ_JABERS010000060.1, forward strand.
ATCGCCAATCATCCGGAATTCGGCAAGGTGCTGGGACCCGTGATGCAGGCACTCAACCTCAGCCCGAGCGATTTCGTCACCCCCCTCACCAAGCAGAACGTGGTGACCAGTTCGGTCAAGATGCTATGGCCGCTCTTTACCGGCGGGCGCATCGATGCGGCCCAGGATATTCGTCAGGCCCAAGTGAGCGAGGCTGAGCAGTTGCTGGTGCTCAAACAGCAGTCCACCTTCGAGAGCCTCTCCCAGACCTACTTCGGGGTGGTGCTGGCGGCGCAGGTGGTGCAGACCAAGCAGGAGATCGAGCAGGGACTGGCACACCATCTGGATCATGCCAAGAAGCTCGAAGCCCAGGGGCAGGTCGCCAAGGTGGAGCGCCTCTTGGCCCAGTCTGCCTATGACAGGGCACGTATCGATACCCAGAAGGCCAGGCGCAGCCTGGAGATCGCCCAGCTGGCGCTCGGCCATATGCTCAAGCTCAAGCAGGCTGAGCCCAATACCGCCCTCTTCATCAACGAAGGGATGCCAGCCTTGTCTCCCTTTGTGGAGGAGACCCTGTCGGTGCATCCCGGTCTCAAGCTGTTGACGGCCAAGAAGGAGCAGGCCCAGGGGATGATCAAGCTGGAGAAGGGCAAATACGCCCCCGAGCTCTTCCTGTTCGGCAACTACAACCTCTATGAAGATGATTCCATTGTCTCCAAGACCACACCGGACTGGCTGGTTGGTGTCGGGGTCAGCATGCCGCTGGTGAGTCGTGATGGCCGCTCCGAGACGGTCCAGGCAGCCAAGAGCGCCGAACTCCAGGTCAACCTGCTGCAAGCCAAGACCCGCCAGGATCTGGAGCTGCTGGTCGAGAAGACCTGGCGCGAGGCTGCCCAGGGACTGGAGGAGTATCACTCTCTCTCCTCGACCCAGGCGCTGGCCGAGGAGAACGTGCGGTTGCGTGACAAGGCATTCGGTCAGGGGCTCTCCACTTCCCTCGATGTGGTCGATGCCCAGACCCAGCTTGCCGGGGTCAAGACCCAGCGCGCCGCCGCCGCCTATCAATACGTGATCTCTCTGGCCCGCCTGTTGGCACTCTCCGGTCAGATGAACAGTTTCAACCAGTATCAGCATGGCCAGGCGATCGAGGTGAACTCATGATCGCGCGCTCTTCCACTCCGTTATTCATGTCCGTTTCGACCGTCAAGGGTCGCCCGTTTGCCGAGGTGAATTCATGAGTCATCCCCCCATCAAGAAGAAGATGAGCCAGGGCAAGCCCTGGCTGCTGCCACTGGCGCTGGTATTGCTTGTGCTCTGGCTTGGCTGGCGCTTCTGGCTGGCCTATCAGCCGGAGCCGGTGCGTCTGCAGGGGCAGATAGAGGCGCAGCAATATTCGGTTTCTTCCAAGGTGGCGGGCCGCATCGACGAGGTGCTGGTGAAGAAGGGGGATCAACTGGCCAGGGGCCAACTGGCGTTCACTCTGGCGAGCCCGGAGATCGAGGCCAAGCTGAGTCAGGCCAAGGCCGGGCAGGCCGCGGCGGGTGCCATGGCCGAAGAGGCTGAGAAGGGGGCGCGAGTGCAGCAGATCGCGGCCGCCAAGGATCAGTGGCAACAGGCCAAGGCGGCTGCCCTGCTTCATGGCAAAACCTACGAGCGCATTGCCAGCCTGCATCGGGATGGCGTGATGTCGCTGCAAAAGCGTGACGAGGCCTGGACGGCCTGGCAGGCGGCGAAGTACAGCGAGGGCATGGCCTGGCAGCAATACCAGATGGCACTGGAAGGGGCGCGGGAAGAGACCAAGATAGCGGCCCGCGAGCAGGCCAAGATGGCGGCTGGCGGAGTGGCGGAAGTGGAAGCCTATCTGGCCGATACCCGCATCGCCAGCCCACACGAGGGGGAAGTTGCCCAGGTGCTGTTGCGTAGCGGCGAGCTGGCTCCCCAGGGCTTCCCTGTGGTGACCTTGCTCGACATGAAGGATGCCTGGGCCCAGTTCCATGTCCGTGAGGACCTCTTGCCAAGGTTCCCGGTCGGTACCGAGTTTGATGCCCGTATTCCCGGCCTGGGGGATCAGCTGGTGCGCTTCAAGGTGACCCATGTGGCCGTGATGGGGGATTTCGCCACCTGGCGTGCCACCGACACCCGCCAGGGGTTCGACATGAAAAGCTTCCAGGTGGAAGCGCGCCCCTTGCAGCCGGTTGACGGGCTGCGGGTCGGCATGAGCGTGCTGGTCGAGCTCTGATGGGGCGCGAATGGCGGTTGCTCTGGCAGGACCCGTTCGGCCGGGCGCTGGCGAGCTGGGTCCCCTTTCTGCTGATAGGGATCCTGTGCTGGATCTTTTCAGCCGGCCTGGCGCGGGATCTCAAGGTCGGTCTGGTGGATCTGGATCGCAGCACCCTCTCCCGGCAACTGGCGTTCTCTCTCGATGGCTCCGCCGGGCTCAAGATAGCGCAGCAGTTTGACGCCATTGACGAGGGGGCCAGGGCACTGCGAGGGGGGGACATCTATGCCCTGGTGGTGATCCCCCATCACCTGGAGCGGGATGCCCGCGAGGGGACCCAACCCAGGGTGACCGTGTTCAACAATGGCCAGTTCATCCTGATTGCCAAGCTGGTCAACTCCGCACTGGCCCAGGTGGTGGGAACTCTCAATGGCCAGGTGGGCGTGCTCTCGGCCATGGCCGACGGCAAGACGCTGCCCGGTGCCCTGGGACAATCCGTACCCATTGCGAGCCAGGTTACCGCGCTCTACAACATCAATTCCAGCTACGCCCAGTTTCTGCTGAGCGCCCTGCTACCTGCGGTGTGGCAGATCCTGGTGGTGCTCTATGGCCTGAACGCCCTGGCCCGCACCGATCGCCTCGGGTTGGACTGGACCACCAGAGGGGTCTGGTTCGGCCTCTGGCGTACCCTGCTGCCCCACGTGCTCATCGGCTGGGGGTGGGGTCTGGCGTGGAGTCTGCTGCTGTTCAAGGGGCTTGGGTACCCCATGCAAGGCAGTTGGCTGGTGCTGACGGCGGGGCTGGGACTGGCGTCGGCCGCTTGCGTCACCATGGGGGCCTTCTTCTACGCCATCATCCGGGATCCGGCGCGGGCTCTGTCGCTGGCGGGGGCTTACACGGCTCCCGGTTTCGCCTTTATGGGGGTCACCTTTCCGGTCAGCGCCATGGGGGATGTGGCCCAGTTCTGGCGCAGCCTGCTGCCCATCTCCCACTATGTGGAGCTGCAGATCGGGCAAACCAATTATGGTCAACCGTTGACGGCGGCCCTGCCCCAGCTCGGGGCTCTGCTGCTGTTTCTGCTGCCCCTGTTGCTGGTGGTACACCGCTACCGGACGCCGTCGGGCGCGGCCCTGCCCCATGAGGAGTCCAGGCCATGATGGGATTCTGGGATCTGGTGCGCCTTGAGCTGCGCACCCTCTTGGCGGATCGCGCCATCATGCTGACCCTGTTTGGCGGCGTCTTCTTCTACTCCTTCCTCTACCCCCAGCCCTACCTGCACCAATTGCCCAGGGAAGAGCCCGTGGTGGTGGTCAACGAGGATGGCAGCCAACTCTCCCGCCAGCTGGAGTTCATGGCCGATGCCACGGCGCAGGTGAAACTGGTGGCCCGTGCCGGTTCGCTCGACGAGGCCCGCCAGATGATGCTGACCGGCAGGGCGAGCGGCATTTTGCACATTCCCCGCCACTTCTATCGGGATCTGATGCTGGGCAGGAGCGTGACCCTGGGTTATGCCGGAGATGCCTCCTACTTCCTGGTCTATGGCACCATTGCCGAAGGGCTGGCCCAGGCGGGGGGCACGCTCGCCGCCCAGGTGAAGGTGGCCAGGTTGCTGAGCCAGGGCGAGGCGCTGCCCCAGGCCGCCATGGGCTGGAACGCGGTGGCCCTCAATGTGCTGCCGGTATTCAACCCCACCATGGGCTATGTGAACTACGTGGTGCCTGCGGTATTCGTGCTGATCCTGCATCAGGTGTTGCTGATGGGGACCGGCATCCTGGGGGCGACCCAGAACCAGCGCAGCCGCCGTGGCGAGTCAGGCTACTGGCAACATGCTCCCGTGCCGGCCTTGTTGCTGGCCCGCACCCTGGTGGTGGGGGCTCTTTTCGTCCTTCCGGTGACCTACTTCTTCGGCTTCTGCTTCGATCACTACGGTATTGCCCGCACCGCTGTACCCGGCGAACTCTGGCTCTTTACCCTGCCGTTCCTGTTGGCCACCACCTGGCTCGGGATCGTGCTCGGCGCCCTGTTCACCCGCCGTGATCTACCGACCCAGGTGGTGCTTGTCTCCTCTTTGCCGCTGGTCTTCCTGGCCGGTTTTATCTGGCCCCTTGAGCTCATCCCGGCCCCCCTCAACTGGCTGGCCCAGTGGGCACCGAGCACGCCGGCCATCGAGGGATTCCTGCGCCTCAATCAGATGGGGGCCGACTTTGCCCAGGTCTCCCGCTACTGGTGGCAGTTGTGGGGACTGGCGCTGCTGTATGGCGCTCTGGCGTGCTGGTTGCTCCGATGGCGTCAACCGTGCCCTGCAATGCGGCCGGATGATGGGACGACAGCGTCTTCCACCGACTAGGCCCCTTGCAACTACACGGTCAGCCATTGGGCTGACCGTGTTGCCATTCACAGGGATCATGGCTGATTCAGACCCGAATCGCCGATGGCATAGATCTGGCCGCACGCCTCCTGGTCGGTGAGCAGTTGCAAACCCCGTATAGCCACATCCTGGCGCCTGACCAGGCCATGCCTCTCCTGCCCCTGGCTCAGGATGGCCTGACCCGTGGGCTCCCCATCCTGCAACCCTGCGGGGCGTAAAATGGTCCACTCAAGGGTGCTTGTCTGCAGCCAGCTTTCCGCCAGGCTCTTGAGGCGTACCTCGTGTCCGAAGGCGGCGCGAGCCCGTTCGGGCAGGTATTGCCAGCTGTCGCCACAACCGAGGGAGGTGACCAGCAGCAGGCGGCTGAGCCCGGCGTGCTCCATCTCGTCGATCACATGGCGGTTGCCCTGATAATCCACCGGTGCACTCTGGCGAAAGCCGCCGAGGGTGGAGACTACCCGGGCATCCCTGTCCGCCAAGCGGCAAGCCTGGGCCACGGCCTGGGGGTCCAGGGCATCCCCGATGACGACCTCGACTCCCAGGGTATGCAGCTCGCTGGCCATGTCGGCATGGCGCACCAGGGCAACGACCCTGTGGCCCAGTTGCAGTGCGTGGTCGGTGAAGGCGCGGCCCAGTCCTCGACTGGCACCGAAGATGAGTGTGGTTGGCATGACAGGCCCTCTAGAACAAAAGAGCAAGCCTAGAGCCTGGATGGCTCTCTGTAAATGAGAGTGGTTTTTATTTGTGAGGTGCAGGGGATATGAAGGGCCGGACATCAGGGACGCCGGCCCGACGGGATCAACCGTTGTAATGGCCGATGCTGGGACGGCGGCTGGGTCCGCTCAGGTGGATGTCCACCGGATTGAACGCCTTGATCGCCTCATAGCTGAAATCACCGATGGCCTGATGCAGGCTCTGGGGGCTGTGGTTGGTGATGATGATGACGCTTTTGGACAGGTTGCGACGACGGCGCAGCAGGTGGCCGAGGAAGCTGGACTGACTCTCGGCCATCTTGGCACGGTTGGCCGCCACCTCGTCGATGATCAGCAGGTCCACCTCTTCCAGGGCGCGGCGGTACTGGTTGCGCTCCTCCTGATCCTGGATGACGTTGAAAAAGAGCCTGTCCACGATGGAGGCCCACTGCTGGAAGATCACCGACTTCTGGTGGCGCGCGATCAACTCGTGGGCCACGGCACCCGCCAGGGTGGATTTGCCGGTGCCGTAATCGCCGTAGATCAGCATGCAGCCCCCGCCGCTCTTCTCCCAGTGCTCGAAACCGCTGATGAAGTAGCGGGCTGTCTCGATGGGGTATTGCAGGGCCGGGTCACCGGAATCCATCTTGTCGAAGATCCAGTCCGGATTGAGGTCGGCCTGGGCGATCAGCTTCTGGATCCGCTCCTGGCGGGCGGCCTTCTGCAACTCGCGCACTTCGGCATTGGCCTTGGCGTCGTACTCCTTGCGCAGGGTCTCGTAGTCGTACTGGCTGCCGCCGGTTGCGGCCCGCAGTCGGAGAATACGTTGCTGCAGGCTGCTGACGTGACGCTTGAGCTCGGGATCATGAGCCCGTTGCTCCTGTCTCGCCTTGGCGATTTTCTGGCGTTTGGCCTCGATCTCTTCCAGTGCCTGGCGCATCGGGTCGTGCGGATCTGTCATGGAATTCTCCTTCTGCTAGGGCTGTGGCTGGATGGGCAGGGGGTCAATAGTGCACTTCGTGGCCGCCTGGTATCAATCATTCTCCGGCTCCTGAGCTTGTGCCAGCCGTTTGGCCTCATCGATCATCTCTTGCGCCCGGCGGCTCGGGCCAGCCTCTACCGGGGCTTGCGCGACCTGCTGGTACCCGGTGACCACGGTTGCCGGGCGGCGGGCGTAGCGCCGACTCTTGATGGCCCGAATAAATTTCAACATCCACTGGTGCTGGGAGTCGAACACCTCGGGGCGGCCGAGCCAGTAGGCGATGAACTCCCCGAGATCCTCTTCGCTGTAGCTGGCATCGATCACCCCGCACAGGCGTGCGAGAGCAGGCAGTTCTTCGTCCGGACGCCACTGCAGGTGCATCTGGAACGGGCGTGCCGGCAGGGGGCTGCGCACCCGCTGGCTCAGCAACGGCAACTGGAAAGGGCACTGGTGGTAGTGCTCACTGTCAGCCTGGGCCTCGACCTGAAGCAGTTCGGCCTCCATCAGCTCGTCGAGCAGCTCGGTCAGCTGGCGAGCGTTGACCTGATAGCTGAAACCACCGGGATTGCCCGGATCGACGACAGCCAGTGCCCGGCCAAGCTCGGGATAGTTGAGTCGGGCCAGCCGATTTTCCAGCACCAAGCGGCGCAGTTGCAGGGTATAGAGGCTGCGGGCCGGATGGGAGAGTCTGGGATGGGCGAGGGCGCTGTATTCGGCTGGCGTCATGGTCTGCTTCACGATCTGGAGTGGAGGGCATTATCCCTCATGGCGGTGCCTCATACAATTCATGGTGCCGACCTGCGAGAGAACGGCTGCCGGGCGACGGTTGCTGATCATCTCTGCGCAAGGGTGCAAGCAAAATAGTCGGACCATTTCAAACGCTTGGCAGATACCAAGGCCAGCCCGGCTCGCTGCTCGACAATATTGTGTGGCGGTATCCAGCGCCCATGATCTAGTCTTAATGCTCAAATAACCATTTGACTAATAAGAGCTTTGTCAAGATGTCAAAAGCCGGACTACGGATCTTGGTGGTAGAAGACGAAGCGGTTTTTCGCCACTCACTGGTATCTTATCTCGAGCACGACGGGGCCTGCGTCTTTCAGGCAGAAGACGGGATTGAGGGGCTCTCTGCCGCAGCGCTCTATCACCCCGATGTGGTGTTGTGTGATCTGAACATGCCGAACATGGATGGCCATGAGGTGATTGCCTGCCTCACCGCCCGCTATCCACAGGTGCCCGTCATCGTCATCTCCGGTCAGGATCAGATGGCTGCGATCGAGCGTGCGCTGCGGGCGGGGGCCAGGGACTTCTTCATCAAACCGGTGAATGACTATGAGCAGATCCGCCGCAGCATCGAGCAATGCCTGACAAACCTCGGGCATCAGAGCCAGCAACTGGAGCTGATGGAACACATCGACTTCTTCCGTGGCCACGATCTGGCGAGCAGCCGGCTGCTCGCCTGGTTGGCCCCCCCTGGCATGCAGGAGTGGGGGCCCTGGCAGGTCACCTTTGCCGGCATGGGCAATCTCTTCATCCCGGATACCTTCAAACTGGACGACAAGCTGCTGGTACTGGTGATGGAATTGCCCATCCTCGGTGTGGATGCGGCCTTCTGTGGTGCCTTGGTGCGATCCCTGATGAACGGCCCCTATCGCCAATACCAGCAACAAGAGAGCCTGCTGTTGACCCAGCCACACCGATTGCTGGATTACCTCAATCTACAACTGCTGGAGTCGGGCCTGCGTCACTCCTTTGCCATGGCGGCCCTGCTGTTCGATCAGGAGGATGGGCTGCTTTTTGCAAATGCCGGGCTCACCTCACCTCACTGGTTGATGCGTGCAGGGGGGTTGCCGCTCGGCTTGATGCGCAGCAGTCGCTACACGTTGCACAGGCGAAGCTGGCACGAGCCCTTTGATCTGCAGTTTCGCAGTGACAGCGGCAGCGCCCTGACGATGCAGGTTCGTCACCACTGACGCCGTGAAGTGAACACATGCAAACAGGGCGCCCATGGGCGCCCTGTTTGGTCTCTGCTGTCCTGACCGGTCAAACGGTCGCAGACTGCAGTTTCTGCTCTTGTTCTTCGGGCTCTTTGGCCGGGCCTTCGGCACCGTGCATCCAGTAGACCAGGCGGTTGGCCATGGTCAGCAGGATGAGGGCGCTGATCACGGCGGCCAGTGCGATGCCACCGAAGATGGCCATGGCGCCGGATTCGCCGACGAAGGAGCCGATGAAGCCGGCGGCATAGTTGGCCAGGGCCACGAAACCGAACCAGGCACCCATCATCAGGGAGGCCAGGCGCAGCGGAGCCAGCTTGGTCACCATGGAGAGACCGATGGGAGAGAGGCAGAGCTCGCCCAGGGTATGGAACAGGTAGGCACCGACCAGCCAGAACATGGAGGTCTTGACAGCCTGATCACCACCTTGCTCCAGCACGGCACCGATCATGAACAGGAAGCCGACGGCCAGGAACAGCAGGCCCATGGCGAATTTCACCGGGGAGTTCGGCTCTTTCTTGCCGAGCTTGATCCAGATGGCGGCCACGACAGGGGCCAGGGTGATGATGAAGAAGGGGTTCAGGGACTGGAACCAGGCGGTCGGCACTTCGAAGCTGCCGATCATGCGGTCGGTATACTCCTGGGCATACAGGTTCATCAGACCACCGGCCTGCTCGAAGCCGGCCCAGAAGATGATGGTGAACAGGCCCAGTACCAGGATCACCTTGATGCGATCCACTTCCTGTTTGGTCAGGGGCGCTTTTTGCTCCTTGGAGCGCTGCAGGGCGGCACGCTGGGCGGCGGGCACACGGCCGATGTCGCCAAGGAAACGCTGGGCCATGGTGGCCTGCACGACCAGGGAGAGCAGCATGCCGATACCGGCGCTGACGAAGGCGGCTTGCCAGCCATAGGCGGTGGCGGCGGCGCCGCAGATCACGCCGGCCAGCAGGGAGCCCAGGTTGATGCCCATGTAGAAGATGGTGAAGGCGCCGTCACGACGGTGATCCCCTTCTTTATACAGGTCGCCCACCATGGTGGAGATGTTCGGTTTGAACAGGCCGTTGCCCACGATCAGCAAGCCAAGGCCGGCATAGAAGACGGTGTTGACCATGTCAGGGAACATGGCGTGAGGCAGTGCCAGGGTAAACTGGCCGGCGGCCATCAGCACGGCACCGAACAGGATGGCACGGCGCTGGCCCAGGAAGGTATCAGCGAGCCAGCCGCCGATGATGGGGGTGATGTAGACCAGACCGGTATAGATGCCGTACAGCTTGAGGGCGTCGGCCTGGGTCCAGCCCATGCCACCGTTGGCGGTCAGGTCGGTCAGATAGAGGACGAGCACGGCACGCATGCCGTAATAGGAGAATCTCTCCCACAGTTCGGTACTAAAGAGCAAAAAAAGCCCTTTAGGGTGACCTAAAAAGGTCCCTTTGGACGGGTTATTCATTGGAACTTCCACCTGTGTCTTATATTTTTTTAGAAATTTTATGCAAGGGCTAGGAACAAGCCTTAATCCTTATAGAACAAGCGACTTTAAATTACAATATTATGATTTAGCGATATTTTATCTATCAATGGTTGAATATTTGTTTATAAAATGAAAAAGGGCATCGAATGATGCCCAGTTTTTTATACTGCTTATCTTGTAAATATTCAGAGATTACAGCTCTTTGGCAAACTGTTTCAGCCAGCTGGTGAAATCTTTGCTGAGTTCCCGATGGCGCACGGCGTATTCCACATTGGCCTTCATATAACCGAGCTTGCTGCCGCAATCGTGGCTGCGTCCCTTCATGAAGTAGGCATTGACCTGCTCCTTTTCCATCAGCATGGCGATGGCATCGGTCAGCTGGATCTCGTCGCCGGCACCGGCCGGGGTTTTTTCCAGCAAGGGCCAGATATTGGCCGAGAGCACATAGCGACCGACCACGGCCAGGTTGGACGGGGCTTCATCCCGGGGTGGCTTCTCGACGATGGCCTGCATCGGCAGGGACATGCCTTCGCTCAGGGCCTCCCCCTTGATGTCGGCGATGCCGTATTTGTCCACTTCGCTCTCGGGGACGGCTTCCACCATGATCTGGCTGATCTGCTCCTCTGCGAACAGATGCACCATCTCCGCCAGGTTGTCCTGCTTCAGATCGCTGGCCACCTCGTCGATGAGCACATCCGGCAGCAGCACGGCGAAGGGTTGATCCCCGATGAGGGGGCGGGCACACAGTACTGCATGGCCCAGGCCTTTTGCTTCCCCTTGACGCACGTGCATGATAGTCACGTCTTTGGGACAGATGTGCTGAACCTCTTCCAGCAGTTGGCGCTTGACCCGCTTCTCCAGGGTCGCCTCCAGCTCGAAGCTCTTGTCGAAGTGGTTCTCGATGGAGTTCTTGCTTGAATGGGTCACCAGGATGATCTCCTTGATGCCGGCGGCGATGGCTTCGCGCACCACATACTGGATCAGCGGCTTGTCGACCACGGGCAGCATCTCCTTGGGGATGGCCTTGGTGGCGGGCAGCATGCGGGTACCCAGGCCGGCAACGGGGAGAACGGCCTTGCGAACAACGAGCGGTGTCTTTTTCATGGAGTGAGTCCGAAGATACAAAGTGGGCTCATGATACCCTAAGAAAAATAGGGCAGCCACAGGCTGCCCTTGGGATGACAGGGATTCAAACCGGTTACTTGACGATAATCATGTCCCGGTTTGCTTCCAGCGTGGCCGATCCGATGCCACTGACGTCCGCCAGTTGATCGACGGAGGTGAACTTGCCCTGCTTCTCTCTGTGGTCGATGATGGCCTGTGCCTTCTTCTCGCCAATGCCCTTCAGGGCGGTGAGCTCGCCGGCACTGGCGGTATTGAGATTGATCTTGCCGCTCTCCTTGACTTGGGTGGTGGCCACAGGCTTGGTCGCCGCCTTGTCGGCGGCCAGCAGAGGTTGGCTCAACAGGGGGAGGCAGCCCAGCAGCAGTGCGGCGATCAGGGTCTTCTTGTTCATATCGTCATGTCCTTATGTGGCGTTAGTGCCACATTTATCATTAGCTGTGTTGCGCCACTTTTTGTCTGTCAGTTTTGACACTGTATAAGTCAGTGCAAACGGCTATAAGCCGAAGATACTCACTCGGTTACACTGACCAACCCTTTGAGCGAGAACTCTTTTCCATGTATCTACCCGCCATTTCCGAACTGGAGCCCATCGCCCGCGCCGCCGGTGAGGCCATCATGTCCATCTACAGCCAGCCCTTTGCGGTGGAGTACAAGCAGGACGAGAGCCCGCTGACGGCTGCGGACAAGGGGGCCCACGAGGTGATCGTTCAGGCGCTGGCGCGTCTCACTCCCGATATCCCGGTGTTGTCGGAAGAGTCCTCCCCCGAGGTGATGGCTGCGCGACTCGGCTGGTCCCGCTACTGGCTGGTGGATCCTTTGGATGGCACCAAGGAGTTTGTCTCCCGCAACGGCGAGTTCACGGTGAATATCGCCCTGATTGAGCAGGGGACCCCGCGCTGGGGGCTGGTCTATGCCCCGGTACTGGACAAGCTCTGGTATGGGGGCAAGGGGATTGGCGCCTGGCGTGTGGCCGATGGCAGGCACGAGACCATCCAGACCCGTCCTCATGACGCAGGGCAAGTGTGGCGCGTGGTGGGCAGTCGCAATCACCTGTCGCAGGAAACCCTCGAGTATCTGGCCCGTTTTGGCGAACTGGAGCGGGGCGAGATCGAGTTGGTTTCCATGGGCAGCTCTCTCAAGTTTTGCATCATTGCCGAGGGGGAGGCCGAGCTTTACCCGCGGCTCGCGCCGACCTGCGAGTGGGATACGGGGGCTGCTCAGGCGGTACTGGAAGGGGCGGGGGGCAGCGTCACCCAGCTCGATGGTTCGCCGCTTTGCTACAACAAGCCCGATATCCTCAATCCCTGGTTTGTGGCCAGGGCATGAGTCCCCATCGGATACGAAAAGGCCGGACAGTGTCCGCAATGCTGTTCAGATAAGCACATTTTTGACTAATTATTCATAAATGCGACTTGAGTTGGGGGAGCAAGGCTGTTTCCAGTCGATGTTCCTTCAGCCTTTATCCAGCGTGGCTTGCAATAGAAAGAGGGAGGCATCATGCCTCCCTCATTTTTTAGCCCTGATACTACGTGGACTGGAACTCAAATTCTCTTAAGTGAACAGCATTGCGGACAGTGTCCGGCCTTTTTCTTGTCAGCCTCGATGGGCTCAGAAGACTTTCTTGAACGGTTTGATGGTCACTCTGGCGTAGACCCCTGCCGCAACATAGGGGTCCGCATCGGCCCAGGCCTGGGCGTCGGCCTGACTGGCAAAGTCGGCGATGACGGTGCTGCCGGTGAAGCCCGCATCGGCCGGGTCCTCGGCATCGATGGCCGGGTTCGGGCCGGCCGTCAGCAGTCGGCCCTCATCCTGCAAGGCTTGCAGGCGGGCAAGGTGGGCAGGGCGTGCCAGCTTGCGCTGGGGCAGGCTGCCCGCGACATCTTCGGAGTAGATCAGATACCACATGGAACAATCCCTTTCTGGTTGCGGTTATTTTTTCTGTTCTGCGTTCTGCTCGGCTGGCATGTGGCGATAGAGATAGACGCCGCTGAGCAGGGTGAAGACCAGGGTCATGCCCAGCAGGCCGAACACCTTGAAGTTGACCCACATCTCCTGGGAGAGGTTGAAGGCCACGTAGAGGTTGAGCAGACCGCACAGGGTGAAGAAGCCGACCCAGCCGAGATTGACGTTGTCCCAGACCCGGTCGGGGGCTTGGAGCTCCTTGCCCAGCATCTGCTTGATGAGGTTCTTGCCAAAGCCATAGCGGCCGATGAGCAGGGCGAGGGCAAAGAGCACATTGATGACGGTCACCTTCCACTTGATAAAGGCATCGTCGTGGAAGAAGACGGTGAGGCCGCCGAAGAAACCGACCAGCACGAAGGTGAACAACTGCATCTTCTCGACCCGGCGATAGCGAAGCCAGCTGTACAGGAGTTGCAGGCCGGTGACGACCACCAGGGCGCCAGTGGCGGTGTAGATGTCGTAAAACTTGTAGACCGCGAAGAAGACGATCAGGGGGATGAACTCGATAAACTGCTTCATGCTGGGCTCTAACCTCAAAATTTCACTCAGTGTACCTGCCCGTCAGACAACGGCAAATGAATAAGACCGTCCATTCTGCAGGCAGTTCTTTCCCGGGGCGGCGGGTTACTCGAACAGCTGGCTGGCAATGTGGTTGCCAAGGCGCACCTGATCGTCCAGCAATACGCGTATGTCTGCTTCCTCGATGAGGGGGTTGAGCAGGACGGCGCGCAGCAGCGTGAGCGGTTGCTCGCCATAGCGGGAGACTGCGCGCTGGGTGCGTGAGACGAAGCTGTGCCCTTCGGCGCGCTGGGCTTTTTGCAGGGCGACGTTGAAGAGATTGATCTGTTCGTTGGCCGCCACATCGGGCTCCTGACCTTGCAGGTGGGGCGGAATGCACCGGTAGGAGAGCAGGTTCATGACAGGTGCCGACATCAGCTCGAAGGCGGGGCTGGCGTCGATGAGCGCGGCCATTCGCCGCGCCCTGTCGTAGTTGGCGTCGATGAGTTGGGCATAACCCTGCTGTCCCAGCATCTGGAAGGCGGCATCCAGATAGAGCGCGTTGGCGGGACGGGTCCCCTCCAGAGTGAAACGCCCCTGATCGAAGGAGGTGGCGCGGATGGCGTAGGGAGCCTCGCGCTTCACCGTCATCATCAGGTCCGGTTGGCGGCAGAGCAGCATGCCGGTACCGAGCGGGACCAGCAACTGCTTGTGACCGTCAAGGGTGACGGTATCGGCGTGCTCTATCCCCGTAAGCAATCCCTGATAGCGGGGCGAGAAGAGGGTCGGGCCACCCCAGGCCGCGTCCACGTGGAAGTGGATTTGCTCGCGCCGGGCGATGGCGGCCAGTTCCGGCAGCGGGTCGACGGAGCCAAAATCCGTGCTGCCAGCCACGCCGACCAGCGCCAGCACCTTGAGCTTCTGCTCCCTGCATTGTTGAAGGGCCTGTTCCAGTGCCGCCAGACTGAGCCGATTGTGCTCGTCTGTGTCGAGACGCCAGACGCTGCGAGCCCCGAGTCCCAGCAGATCCATCCCCTTGTCGAAGGAGTAGTGCATCAGCCGCGAGCCCAGAATGACGGCGCCGCGATAGCCCTGCTCGGCGAGGGCGAACAGGTTGTCGCCACAGGCCCGGTTGCGAGCCAGCCAGAGGGCGGTGACGTTGGCGATGGTACCGCCACTGGTCATGACGCCGAGGGCTGCATCCTTGGCATGCATATGGGCTGCATAGAAGACGTCGTCCTCGCGGTAGACCAGACGGTGCAGCTTGGCCAGCACTTCCCGCTCCAGAAAGCTCAGCAAACGGGAGGACTCCATCTTCATCGGGTTCTGGTTGAGCATCACCAAGAGCCGGGAGAGCTCGGCGGTGAAGGCCGGCAGCGGTGCCGTCATGTGTCCCATGTAGCGGGGAGAGGTGAGGTGCGATGCCCCGGGTACCAGGGTGGTGAGCCGTGCCAGATAGTCCCGGGGAGAGATGCCGATGGCGGGCATGCACGACTGATCGAGCTGGTGGGTGAAGCTGCCCCGCTGATAGGGGGCCTGACTGTCGTCGGAATGATGGAAATGCTCCAGCAGGGCCGTCATGGCCTTGCCGAAATCAGGATCCGGTTGTGTAAACAGTTCAGTGAGCTTCATCGGGTTCTCCAGACCAGATTGTCGGGCAGACGCGGCCATCCGCATGGGCGGCGTCGGCGGCAGAGCATACACCAAAGGGGCGGGGGGCACAGCCATCTCTGGCCCTCCCTCTCCTCGCGTCTTTATTTTCAGCTAACGCTTGTAGCCTGAAACATCGGCCGCTAGAGTGGGCCGGTAATGGGTTGGAGGTAATGATGGATGTGACGGGGTACTCCCCACGGGAAGAGTGGGCGAATCGCCTCAGCCATGGGCTGGGGCTGCTGCTGGGCGGACTGGGACTGGTCTTGCTGCTGCACAAGGGGTGGGATCAGGGGCCCAGGGTACTGCTGAGCTACGGCGTCTACGGTGCCAGCCTGGTATTGCTTTATCTCGCCTCGACGCTCTATCACAGCGTGAGCTCGGTGGCTGCCAGACGCTGGAGCAAGCTGTTCGATCACTGCGCCATCTATCTGCTGATCGCCGGCACTTATACCCCCTTCCTGCTGGTGGCGCTCGATACACCGCTGGCGCAAGGACTGATGGTGGTGATCTGGGGGCTGGCCCTGGCGGGGGTCGTGTTCAAGCTGATCTTCATCAATCGTTTCAAGAAGGTGTCGCTATTTACCTATCTGATGCTGGGCTGGCTGTCGCTGGTGGTCATCTACCAGCTCTATCTGCATCTGGATGGTACCGGGCTCCTGCTGCTGGGGCTGGGTGGTCTCATCTACAGCCTGGGAGTGATCTTCTATGTGGCCAAGCGCATTCCCTACAACCACGCCATCTGGCACCTGTTTGTGCTGGGGGGCAGTCTGTGCCACTTCATGGCCATTTATGGCTACATCTGATGGCTAACCCTTAGTTGGTATTTTTGTGCTCATGAAAGCCTGAATTCGTGCGGCGCCCCACAGTTGCCCCCTTCGTTTGCTGACAAGCTAGTGCCAGTTCAGTTTGGAAAGGATGCAAACGATGAGTGAGATCGCGCTTTCCATCAGCATGCTGTCGCTGGTGGCAGTGCTGGGGCTCTGGCTGGGAAACTGGCGAGTCTATGGCGTGGGTTTGGGTATCGGCGGGGTGCTGTTCGGCGGCATCATAGTGGGCCACTTCGCCGGCTTGTCCGGCTTGAAGCTGGATGAGCAAACACTTCATTTTATTCAGGAATTCGGCCTGATCCTGTTCGTCTACACCATAGGCATCCAGGTTGGTCCCGGCTTTTTCTCCTCCTTGCGCAGTTCGGGCCTCAAGCTCAATGGCTTCGCGGCCCTGCTGGTTCTGCTCGGCTGCCTGGTGGCGGCAGCGTTGCACCAGCTGTTCGATGTACCGCTGCCGGTGATCCTCGGGGTCTTTTCCGGGGCCGTGACCAATACCCCGTCCCTGGGGGCTGGCCAGCAGATCCTGGCGGAGCTCGGGGCGGATCCTGGATCCACCGGCCTGATGGGGATGGGCTATGCGGTGGCCTACCCGTTCGGGATCTGCGGCATCCTGCTCACCATGTGGCTCATCAGGATGTTCTTCCACATCAAGATCGAGGAGGAGGCGGTTGCTTTCGAGCAGCAGGCTGGCAAAACCAAGGAGAGTCTGCAAACCATCAACATTGCCGTGCGCAATCCCAATATGCATGGCCTGATGCTCCGCGAGATCCCGAGTCTGGACGAGGCGGACGTCATCTGTTCCCGCCTCAAGCGTGGCGACGAGCTGATGGTGCCAAAGCCCGACTCGCGCATCGAACTTGGCGACCTGCTGCACCTGGTGGGGGAGCGCCATGCCCTGCACAAGGTGCTGCTGGTGCTTGGAGAGGAGGTAGACACCTCCCTCTCCACCCGCGGGACCGATCTGCGGGTTGAGCGGGTGGTGGTCACCAATGAGCAGGTGCTCGGAAAGCGGATCCGCGATCTCGACATCAAGCAGAAATACGATGTGGTCATCTCGCGCCTGAATCGGGCCGGCATCGAGCTGGTGCCGACCAGTCAGACCAGTCTGCAGTTCGGTGACATCCTGAACCTGGTGGGGCGGCTCGATGCCATCGAGGCGGTCACCAGCGTGGTGGGCAATGTGCAGCAGAAACTGCAGCAGGTGCAGATGCTGCCCGTCTTCATCGGCATCGGGTTGGGGGTATTGCTCGGATCCATTCCCTTCTACCTGCCGGGATTCCCGGCGGCGCTCAAGCTGGGGCTGGCAGGGGGACCGCTGGTGGTGGCGCTCATCCTGTCTCGTATCGGCAGCATCGGCAAGCTCTACTGGTTCATGCCGCCGAGCGCCAACCTGGCGCTGCGGGAAATAGGCATAGTGCTCTTCCTGGCGGTGGTGGGGTTCAAGTCCGGGGCTGGCTTCATCGACACCCTGATCAACGGCGACGGTCCCGCATGGATGATGTACGGTGTGGCAATCACCCTCATCCCGCTGCTGCTGGTGGGTGTGCTGGCACGCCATTATGGCAAGCTCAACTACCTCACGCTGTGCGGTCTGCTGGCCGGCTCGATGACGGATCCTCCCGCTCTGGCATTTGCCAACGGTATGCACCCCACCAGTGGTGCCAGCGCACTCTCTTACGCGACCGTCTACCCCCTGGTGATGTTCCTGCGGATCATCTCGCCCCAGCTGCTGGCCATCCTGCTCTGGGCCGGTGTCTGACACCTCACGAGACGGGAGCCGATGAGGCTCCCGTCTTCGTTTTGTCACAATTGATGCTATTGATTTAATTAATTTTATTCATCTTAGGCGTCCCTTCGTTTTCACCCCGAAACCCGGCTTCATTTCGGTCTGTTCATTCGATTTTTCTCACTGGTTTATGGCCTGATAAACGGGCACATTGGAGGCTGGAGCAATATGCCCTTCGATATTTCAGGAGAAACCATGAGCAATCAGCGCATCGTATTGGATCAGGATGTCGTCGTTACCCACTTGCAAGGCAAAATGTATCTGGTCGCCGCCGACGGGAGCCAGAGACTCGTTGCAGAAGGCGATGTACTGCCCAAGGATGCGGTATTGCTTGCGCCCGAAGGGGCCAGCTTCCAGGGAGGGGAGACCACGTTCACCCTGGGTTCCGGCGAGCGCCCCGAACAGGGTGACGCCGTGCTGGCGAACGCGGGGACACCCGATGACATCGCAGCCTTGCAGCAAGCGATTCTGGACGGAACCGACCCCACCAAGGCATTCGAGGCGTCGGCGGCGGGTGGAGCCCCGGCCGCAGGCAATGCGGGGGGGGTGGCTGGTGCCAGCGGCAACGGCGGTTTCGTCACTATCGATCGTACCGGTGATGCAACCATCTCCAGCGCAGGCTTTGACAGTGCGAACCCGGCTGACGCGGCGCCGCTGGTGGATGTGCAAAGCAGTGAGGATGAGCTGGTCGACCTCACCGCTCCCGTTATCACCGTCTCTGCCCCCGACAACACCAACGATCGGACGCCGACCCTGACCGGTACCACGGATGCCCCCGCTGGCAGCACGGTGACCCTGGTGGTGACCGATGCCAACGGCAATCAGCAGACCCTGACCGCTACGGTACAACCGGATGGCAGCTTCAGCGTGGATGTCACCACACCGCTGGCCGAAGGGGGCTATCAGGTGACGGCTTCCGTGACCGATCCGGCCGGCAACACCGGCACCGCGACCGATGATGGCAGCGTGGACACTACGGCCCCGACCGTGACGGTGAATGCACCGGACAATACCAATGACAACACCCCGACCATCACGGGTACCACGGACGCCGTCCCCGGCAGCACGGTGACCCTGACGGTGACCGATGCCAATGGCAATCAGCAGACTCTGACCGCCACGGTACAACCGGATGGCAGTTACAGCGCGGATGTCGTGACACCGTTGCCGGATGGGGGCTATGACGTGACGGCCAGCGTGACTGATCCTGCTGGCAACAGAGGCACGTCGAGCGACGATGGTAGCGTGGACACCACGGCGAACATCACGGTGAGCCTGGATGACGTGAACGCGGCCAATGTGGCCAACACGCCCATCAGCGGCACCTCCGATGTTGGCCCGGGTCGTACCGTGACCCTGGTGATCAGCGATGCCACCGGTAAGAGCGTGACAGTCACTGCCGTCACCGATGCCGATGGCAACTACCAGACCAGCGCCGATCTGAGCGGGCTGGCTGATGGCAACCTGACCGTGGTGGCCAGCGTTACCGACGCGGCGGGCAACCCGGCCAGCGCCACCGACGACACTACCTTGCTCGACACCACGCCACCGGATGCCAGCATCACCCTGGATGGCAACATCACCCCTGACGACGTGATCAACGCGGCCGAGTCCAAGCAGGACATCGCCGTGACCGGTCGTGTGGGTGGCGACGTGAAAGAGGGCGACACCGTCACCCTGACCGTCAATGGCAAGGCCTTCACCGGTCTGGTCTTGGCCGACAAGACTTTCAGCATCAATGTGCCGGGTAGCGACCTGGTGGCCGATGGGGACAAGGTGATCGACGCCAAGGTCACCACCACCGACGCGGCGGGCAACAGCACCACCGTGACCGATACCGAGGGTTACAGCGTCGACACCCAGAGTCCGAGCGTGGTGGTCGACATCGCCGACGACCAGCTAACCGTGGGCGAAACCAGCGACGTCACCTTCACCTTCAGCGAGAAGGTGACCGGGTTCGAGCTGGGCGATCTGACCGTGGTGGGCGGCACCGTGACCGGGCTGACCACCTCCGATGGCGGCAAGACCTGGACCGCGACCTTCACTCCGGATGCGAACTTCACTGGCACCGCCAGCGTGACCGTGAAGGAGAACAGCTACACCGACCAGGCGGGCAACAAGGGGACCGGAGGCAGCGACAGCGCGGCCACCGACACCGAGGCGACCGGTGCGCCGACCGTGGTCATCACCGAAGACGTGAACAACGACGGTACCATCAGCCACACCGAGATCAGCGGCAAGGTGGACGTGGAAGTGAGCCTGCCGGGCGATGCCAAGGCCGGGGACACCCTCAAGGTGAGCGGCCAGGCCGACCGCCTGTTGACCGATGCCGACATCACGGCGGGCAA
>NZ_JABERS010000061.1:0-22108 GCF_013168745.1 Aeromonas sp. TW 6
AGTTCAAGTTACCCGCCCGCCGAGAACGAAGTTACCCAAGGTGCATCAAAGCCAAACCACAGAAGTATGCGACGAGAAAACCTAGTAAAAACAATGCCAGTCAGGCTTAACTGACTGGCATTAGCCCCTGGGCGCTCTTTTTTTATTCTGGTCGGTGGGTCAACCGCTGGTGGGGCCCGCCGGTTTGCCAAACAGCACGGCGAGCTTTTGCCGCCAGGGGAGGCCCCGGGCCTCTTGCAGCATGTCGCGCCACTCGTGGAAGGTGAGGGTGAGGGGGTTGAAGCTGTAGATGGGCTTGGTGATGCCGAAGCGGCACGGCTCGGCGGGGTCTTCCTCCACGAAGGTGCCGAACAGCCGATCCCAGATGATGAGCACCCCGGCGAAGTTGCGATCGATATATTTGGGGTTGCTGGCGTGGTGCACCCTGTGGTGGGAGGGAGTGTTGAAGATCCACTCCAGCCAACCGAGCTTGCCCACCACCTGGGTGTGGACGAAGAACTGAAAACCCAGGCTCAAGAGCACGGTGGCCACCACCGCCTCGGGGGGGAAGCCGATGAGGATCATGGGGATCCAGAACAGCCACATGCCGGAGACCGGGTACATCAGGCTCTGGCGAAAGGCGGTGGAGAGGTTGAGCCGCTCCGAGCTGTGGTGCACCACGTGGGAGGCCCAGAGCCAGCGCACATGGTGGCTTGCGAAGTGGAACAGCCAGTAGCAGAGATCCTGCAACAGAAAGAGCAGCAAGAGGCTCCAGAGGTTCAGTTCGATATCGAATAGTCGCCAGCCCCAGAGGGTGTCATAGAGATAGGCGATGGCAATGGCTGCCAGGGCATCGCCCCCCTGATGCATCAGTGCCAGGGTGGCATTGGCGAAGAGATCCTTCCACTGGTAGCCCGCTGTGGGATAGGCGGCGCCGTGTTTTCGCAGGTAGAACATCTCCCAGCCGATGAAGACCAGAAAGAGGGGCGAGAGGTAGAGCAGGAGCAGTTGCACATCCATGTGAGCCATCCGGTTGGACCAGTTGGATGTCAGCATACCGGATGAATTTAAAATTTCATTAACATCCTTGCTCGTTGGCGTGGTGACAACCCGATGGCAAAAGGCTGCGAAAAGGAATGCACCAGGGAGATGATCTGGGGGAGTGAAGAAGGCAAGCATAGAAGAGGGAGCCATGGGCTCCCTCTTCGTGTTGGTGCATCGCGGGTTATAGCACCTGGCTCAGGAACTGGCGCAGGCGCGGGGAGGGTGGATTGTCGAAGAAGTCGGCGGGTTTCTCGTCCACCAGCAGCTCGCCGCTCTCCATGAAGAGCACCCTGTCCGCCACTTCCCGGGCAAAGCCCATCTCGTGAGTCACCACCACCATGGTCATCCCTTCGCGGGCCAACCCCTTCATGACGTCCAGCACCTCTCCCACCATTTCGGGGTCGAGGGCGCTGGTGGGCTCGTCAAACAGCATGATGCGCGGCTGCATGGCGAGCGCCCGGGCGATGGCCACCCGCTGCTGCTGGCCGCCGGAGAGCTGGGAGGGGTAGCTCTGGGCCTTGTTGGAGAGACCGACCTTGAGCAGCAGGGCCTTGGCCCGCTCCTCAGCCTCCTGGCGAGAGAGCCCTCTCACCTTCTGGGGGGCCAGGGTGATGTTGTCCAGCACCGTCAGGTGAGGGAAGAGATTGAAGGACTGGAACACCATGCCCACCTCTTCCCGCAGCTTGTTGACATCCCCGGGTTCGGTGAGGCTGATGCCGTCGACCACGATATTGCCATCGTTGATGGTTTCCAGCTGGTTGAGGGTGCGCAGGAAGGTCGACTTGCCCGAGCCGCTCGGCCCCACGATCACCACCACTTCCCCTTCGGCCACCTGGGTGCTGACGTTTTTCAGGGCGTGCACCTCGGTGCCGTAGAACTTCTCTACACCGGTCGCCTTGATGATGGGATCAGTTGCAGCGCGCATAGTTCACCTCCAGACGACGCACCGGGAAGGGGCAGGGAGTGCCGGTGATGGCAGAACATTTCGACACCGATGGCGCCTTGATAACGGGATCAGTTGCTGCGCGCATATTTCACCTCCAGACGACGCACCAGAAAGGAGAGAGTGCCGGTCAGCACCAGATAGAGCAGAGCCACGGTGAACCACACCTCGAACGGGCTGAAGGTGGAGCTGACCACTTCGCGCCCCGCCTTGGTGAGATCCGTGATGGAGATGACGGAGACCAGAGAGGAGTCCTTGATGAGGTTGATGAACTGACCCGCGAGCGGTGGCAGCACCCGTTTGAAGGCCTGGGGCAGGATGACGTAGCGCATGGTCTGGGCCGAGGTCATGCCAAGGCTTCTGCCCGCTTCCATCTGCCCCTTGTGAATGGAGCTGATGCCGGCGCGCACGATTTCCGCCACGTAGGCGCCGGTGAAGACCGCGAGCGCCGCCACACCAGCGGTGAATCGGTCGAGGTTCAGCACGGTGCCGATAAAGAAATAGACGATGAAGATCTGCACCAGCAACGGGGTGCCACGGATGAGCTCCACATAGGTCACGGCCAGGTTGCGCAGGGCCGGATTGGGGGAGAGGCGGGCGAGCCCGGCCAGGGTGCCAAGCAGGATGGCGAAGATGCCTGCCACCAGGGAGAGCTTGACCGTGACCCAGACGCCCCAGGCGATGGGGCCAGCGGTCCAGCTCAGTTGCACATCCAGGGTATCGCCGAGGAAGACGGTATCCCCTTCAGCCAGCTGGGAGCCCTTGGGAGCGATGGCCTGACGGCGGCTGGGGTCGAGATCGTCTTGCAGGAAGAGCTGTCCCTTGTCCGCGACCACGGTGCCGTCAAACTCGGCATAGTGTTTCTGTTCTGCCTGATAGGCGATGTACTGGGGAATGCGTTCCCATCGCCAGGTGTAATCCACTGCCTGCACGGCCTTGTAGATGCCGAAAATGGCGGCCAGCACCAGCAGCAGGAAGATCCCGTGCCAGAGCAGCTGATTGGGCTGTTTTTCCATCTGTCTTGTGAGTTTGGGGTTGATCACTGTCACAACCTCTTTTGTCGTTATCGTGTGGGGAGTCTGCGTGAAGGGGCGGCATGCCGCCCCTTTGAGAGGTTATTTGAGCTGGTTCAGCCAGGCGGTGGATTCAAACCACTTCTTGTAGAGACGGTCGTAGCTGCCGTCGCCCTTGATCTGGCGCAGGTAGTTGTTGAACCAGTTGAGGGTGTCCTGATCCCCCTTGCGGATGGCCCAGGCCAGCGGTTCGAAGGTGAACGGCTTGTCGAGGTGCACCACGGCGCCCTGGTTCTGGGACGCGAAGATGGCGTTGTAGGGCAGGTCGTAGACGAAGGCATCCACCTTGCCGTTGATCACTTCCAGCTTGGCGTCATCCTGGGTTTCAAACTGCAGCAGGGTGGCCTTGGGGATCATGCGCTTGACCGCTTGCTCGCCGGTGGTGCCGAGTTTGACCGCGATCTTGTATTTGGGATCGTTGAGGTCCTGGAAAGATTTGATTTCGCCCGCCTTGTCCTTGCGAAGCACGATGGTCTGGCCGACGACGATGTAGGGATCGGCAAAGTTCACGCGCAGGTTGCGCTGGGGAGTGACGGTCATGCCGCCCATGATGACGTCGAACTTGTCGGTCAAGAGCGCGGGGATGATGCCGTCCCAGGCGGTGTTGACGAACTCCACCTTCACGCCCATCTCCTTGGCGACCATCTTGGCGAGATCCACGTCAAAGCCGATGTACTGGCCCTGCTTGTTGGTCATCTCGAAGGGTTGATAGCCGGCATCGAAGCCGACCCGCAGCACACCGCGCTCCAGTACGGCATCCAGGGTGGAAGTGGGCGCGGCGTTGGCCAGCCCGCACAGCAGCAGGGTAGAAAGAATGAGTTTTTTGATCATAAATGACGTCTCTGTCGTAAATGTGGTCGGCCTTGAACCTGCTCCCGTGCGACTCCATGGCACAAGAGACTGCTGCATCCGGCAGCAGGCAAGACAGGATTATTGTCTTGGTCGGGGCAAAAGCCCCATATGAGATTCTATGAATGGTTCGTTGGATGAAAAATGTACCAAAACCTGTTTGTGCCAGAAGACTCAATAAGTTATGGAGACTTTTATCCCTCGTGGTGACTCATAAAACCACATGAAAACAACATATCTATCTAATGGCGCCGGTTCAAGTGCAAAATATCCGGCTGCCGTCTCGGTGGAAAATCCGGGCACAGACAGGGCGTTGTCCGGCACGCTTCACGGGGAATGAGGCGTGCGAGCCGGTCAAATATTTTTGCCCGGCCCATAGGCTCCCTCTGTGTCTTGTCATGGGCTTCCCATATACTCAGCCATCCCCATTGGAAGGTTCGGGAATGGACGCCTCAATTCTGCTCAATCTGGACGTATTTACCCTGATGTTGATGGCCCTCGGGGGCTACAGCCTGGGATTCATCACCCTCTCCATCATCTGGTGGACCCACAGGGAAATACCCGGTCTCGGGCTCTGGTGGTGGTCCAGCCTCTGTGCCCTGGCGGCGCAATCGCTCTTCTTCATGCAGGCATTTTCCCCCCATATCGCGGGGATCTGGCTGGCCAACCTGCTCATCACCTTCTGCCTCGCCCTGATGCCACTCGCCATCCAGCGCTTCTTCGGGGAGCCGCCAAACTGGCGGGCATTCACCCTCTTCATGCTGGTCTATCTGCTGATCCTCTGCTGGAGCGTCATCTTCAACGACAAGATGGCCCCCCGGGTGCTGCTGGCCTGCCTGAGCTACATGATGGTGGGGGCGGTGATTGTCTGGCTCATCTGGCGCCATGGCTACCCTGACTATCTGCCTGCGGTGCTGGTGTTCACCGTGGTCAACATCCTGCTCTACGGTTTCAATCTGGTGCGCATGGGGGCCCTGCTCGGCGGCGAGGTGCGGGTCCTGATGGATCAGCATGCGGTCAATGTGCTCCCCTTCCTCTCCATGCTGATGGGCAACTATCTGTCGACCTTCGGGGTGCTTCTGCTCTGTACCCAGTACCGGGCCCTGGCCCTGCGTCGACAGGCCAGCCAGGATTCCCTGACCGGCCTCCTGAACCGGCGCGGCTTCATGGACCACTGCGTGACGATGGCAAGGCAGGGGGCGCTGGTGGTGCTGGATCTCGACGACTTCAAGCAGATCAACGATCGCCACGGTCACGAGACCGGGGACAGGGTGCTGGAGGCGGTGGGTCGCTATCTTGCCGGCCAGCGGGATCTGGTGGCCAGCCGCTTCGGCGGGGAAGAGTTTGTGCTGCTGTTGCCCGAGTGGGCCCCCCTGGCCCAGCAGGCGCGCTGCGAGCAGATCCGCCAGGGGATAGAAACGCTGGGGCTGAAGGGGGTCCGGGTGACGGCCAGCCTGGGGTGGGTGCCCAGCGCCCGTGAATGGCACTTTGACACCCTGTTCAGCCAGGCCGATCGCGCTCTCTATCAGGCCAAGCGGGAGGGCAAGAACCGGATCTGTCAGGGGGCCTGATCCCCCGTCAGATCATGCCCGGCCGGTGGCCGTCGGCTCCGACCGGACAAAGGCATACCGAGTCAGCCACCTGGTCGCATCAGACCTGAATGGCAGCCTGGCAGCCTGTCAGCGGTGCAACTCCCCCGCGCGTTCCGGCTGATAGACCACTTCCAGGATCTCCACCTGGATGGTGCGACCGGCCGGCCCCGGCCAGGCGATGCTGTCACCCACCTTGAGCCCCAGCAGGGCGCTGCCCACTGGCGCCAGCACGGAGATCTTCGATTCGTCCCCCTGCACATCCTTCGGATAGACCAGCGTCAGGCAGAAGTCGTTGCCGCTGTTTTGCATCTTGAAGCGCACCGTGCTGTTCATGGTCACCACGTCCGGCGGCATGTCGGCGGGTTCGCGGATCTCGGCGCGATCCAGCTCCTCTTGCAGGGCAAGGTGCTGGGGGTGGTTGCCAAGCAGCTGTTCGATGCGATCCAGATCCAGGCTGGAGATGACGAGATGAGGCTGTTTCATAGGGTATTTCCTTATCAATGACTGAAGGGACCAGGATGACGGGCAGACTGGTCGACAAAAAACGGTGCAAGGGTAAAAAGCAGACAGCAAAAGCGATGCCCCCGAGCGACTCGCGCAGCGGGGCGAGGGCGGGGGCTCAGCGGGGTGTGAGCGTACTGGAAAAAATCATGATTGCTTTCATGGAGATACCATAACCATTCTGGGGTGGTTTGGCAATTGGGCTGACTTTCTCATCAGGGAGCCTGGTAATCGTACTGGTGCAGGATGCGCGCGAGACTGCCATCTTCCCTCATTTCCTGAATGACCCGGCGCCAGCGCAGCGCCTCGCTGCGGGAGAAGCGGGGACTGGCGGCCAGGTAGAGGGTGCTCTGCTGCAAGGTCTCGCCCCGCACCAGATCCGGTAGCGGCAGACCCGCCCGCTGCTGGTTGTAACGGGCGGTGTTCCAGGCCACCGCCCAGGCCTGGATGCGGCCGCGCGCCAGCTTGCTGGCGTTGCTGACCTCCTCGGTGACCAGCTCCCGGGTCACCCCTGTCAGCGGCTGGATCAGGCTCTGGCTATGGGAGCCACGCATCACGCCAACGGTGAGGCCTGGCAGTGTCTTCATGGAGAGCGGCGCTGGATGGTGACGGCGATGGCTGACCAGCACGAAGGCCTCCTCCAGCAGGGGGGCAATCCAGAGAAACAGTGGTTCGCGGTGGGGATTTCGGGCCGGGGGCAACAACAGGACATCCGGGCGGTGGCTGGCCTGGCTGAGGGCGCGAGCCAGCGGCATCAACTCGATCTCGAGCGGTTCCCCGAGGCGGCGGGCAGCCTCCTCCAGCACCTCGATGGCCATGCCGCTCGGCGCACCCTGCTGGGCGCGGATCACATAGGGGGGAATGTCTGCGGCCACGACGACCACGGCACGGGCCGAAAAGGCGCAGACGATCAGAGGGGAGAGCAGCAGAAGCAGAGTAACAAGGCGCATGGATGTTCGGATCCGGGATGAGTACAGAGAGTGTAACATCCCGTTACGCCATGTCAGCCAGGCGATTGCCGCCTGGGGGGATCAGTCGAAGAAATCCCGCAGATCCAGGGTCTGGTACCGTGCCAGTTGCTGCCAGGGGAGGGTCTTTGGCAGCGGCTTGAGCGTCACCTCCATCCGGTAGCTGCGATAACCGTCGAGGCTTGCCGACTCCACCACCAGGGGCAACTGCCAGCGGCTCGACCAGAGGATGCGGGTACGCTGGCGACCTTCACGGGTCTCATACCAGTTCGCCTGGTCGGGGGCGGCCTCATCCAGCGGTGTCATTCCCTCTAACAGGGCAGGGTTGATGAGGTGGCGGATCCGCGCCCACTCCGGCTTGAAGGCCACCTGGCCGTACTCCTCCTGCGGTACCTCCACCAGCTGGTTGTGCCAGGCATCGGCGTAGCGCAACTGGAGTGCGTCTCCCTCGCTGCGGGTGACCCAGCGTGCCGCCATCTGGTGAGTGAAGTGTTTGTGGCCGGGGCGGGCATCATGGGTGGCGTGATAGGCACGGGCCAGGGGAACGGGAATGAGCCGCTGGCTCCACACCTGGTCACCGACCCGCAGCCACTTCTCCTGCCACTGGCTCTCCCGGGTGATGCCGTCGCTGCCGGTCACCCTGTCCACGTAGCGGATGCGGGCGGCCAGATCGGGCACCTCGTCGGCCAGGAGGGGGAAGGAGAGGGCGCTGCCCAGCAGCCATAAAGAAAGCAGATATTTCATCATCGTCTCTCGCTCGACGGAAAAGGTGCCCGGCGCGGTGCCGGGCACCTTTATCACAGGCCGAGGGCCTCCCTGAGCTTGCCGAACACCCGGGTGTTGTCGAGGGTGCCCTTGAACTGGCTGCTGCCTGCGCCGCCCGCGAACAGCATCACATCGCCGCCGCCGTGAGTCTCGGAGCCGAGCTTGACTCCGGTTTCCTGCAGGTAGTCATCCGCCATCACCTCATCGCTGGTAAGGGTGGGGCGCTGGTCCTGGCGGTTGGGGCCGTTGCCGAATACCAGAGTAGTGAACGGCTTGCCGTCCGCGTCGTTCTGGGTCGAGCCATCGGCGTTCTTGACCAGATCCAGCACCTTGTTGCCCTTGGCGGAATAGCCGTTGATGGTCATGGTGTGATCGTGGTCGGCGGTGACCACGATCAGGGTATCGCTCAAATCCACTTTGCCGAGGGCCGTCTTGACCGCCTCGTCCAGCGCCACCGCATCGGTCAGCGATCGCTTGGCGTTGGTGGCATGCAGGGCGTGGTCGATACGCCCCCCCTCCACCATCAGGAAGTAGCCCTGGCTGTTCTGGCTGAGCAGATCGATCGCCTTGGCGGTCATCTCGGAGAGGGACGGCTGGGTACTGGCCGCCCCCTTGGCGACGCGGTCCAGTTCGTAGTCGAGGTGGGACTTGGTGCTGAACAGCCCCAGCACCTTGCCCGAGTTGACGGCAGAGAGCTCATCCTTGGTGGTGACATAGCGGTAGCCCCGGGCGGTCAGCTCGGCGGTGAGATCCCGGCCGTCGGCCCGGCCGCCCTTGTTGCTGGCACTGTAGGGCGTCCAGTGGTTGGCGCCGCCCCCCATCAGCACATCGACCCCATCCCCCAGCGCCTGGTTGAAGCCGGCTCCGCCTGGTACCGCCTGCTCGGCGATGGCGTAGGCCGCATCCCGGTGGCAGATATGGGAATAGGTCGCCGCCGGGGTGGCATGGGTGAGCTCAGTGGTCGTGACGGCCCCCACCGACTTGCCCGCCGCCTTGGCCAGCTCGAGAAGGGTGGGCACCGGGCTCCCGTTGTCGCTGGTGCAGTTGTTGATGCCCTTGTTGCCGTTGGCATCCTTGGACGGTGCCACTGCCCTGGTGTCGCTGCTCATGGCGATCACCTCGTTGTTCATCTTGACGCCGGTGGTGTAGGCCGCCATGGAGGGGGCGGAGTCCGTGGTCTGGGCATCGTGGGAGAAGGTCTTGATGCGCGCGCTCTGGGGCAGTTTCATCATCTCGAGATCCCCCTCTTCCCCCACCTTGAACAGGCGGGTGGCGGTGAGCACGGTGGGGCCCATGCCGTCTCCGATAAAGAGGATGACGTTCTTGGCATCGGCGGCGTGCGCCTGGGAGAGGCCGCCAAGCGTGCCGAGCAGGGCGGTGCAGACCAGCGTCTTTTTCATGGTGATGTTCATCCTGATAATCCCTTACAGCTTGGCCGCAGCCTTGATCTTGCCGAACACGGCGGTGTTGTCGAGAGAGCCGTGGAAGCGCTCCGCCCCCTGGCCGATGGCGCCGAGGAAAACATCGGTACCGCCGTGGGTCTCGTTGCCTATCTCGCCCACCTTGACCACCACCTCCTGGTGATAGTCGTCGGCGGAGGCGGTGGCGTCGTCGAGGGCCGCCACGCTGCTGCGCGGGCCGTCCACCCGGTTGTAGCCGTTGCCAAAGCCGATGATGGTGTAGGGCATGCCATCGCTATCCTTGCTCGGCTCGCCGGTCTCGTAGTTCTTCACCAGCCCGAGCACGCCCGCATTGCCTGCCGTGGTCTTGCCGGTGCGCTTGGCATAACCATTCAGGACTAGCGTGTGGTCATGGTCGGCGGTGACCACGATCAGGGTGTTTTTCAGCTCGGGATCGGTTTTCTTCACTTCATTGATGGCGGCCTGGATGGCGTTGTCGAAGGCGAGGGTATCCTGCAGGGCACGCTTGGCGTTGGTGTCGTGCAGGGCGTGATCGATGCGCCCCCCTTCCACCATCAGGAAGTAGCCCTTCTCTTTGCCCTTGAGCTGCTTGATGGCAGCCAGGGTCATCTGGGCCAGTGACGGCTCGCTGGCGGGTCGGTCCAAGTCATATTTCATGTGGCTTGAGCCAAACAGGCCCAGCAGCGGCTTGCTCGCATCGGCCTGGTTCAGCTCGTCCAGGGTGGCGGCAAACTGATAGCCCTTCGCCTTCATCTCGTCGATGAGGTTGCGACCGTCCTCCCGCTTGCCCTTGTCGGCGCTGGGCAGGAAGAAGCCGCTGCCGCCCCCGAGCACCACATCCAGCCCCTCCTTCAGGGCGCTGTTGTAACCGCTGCCTCCCGGCACCATCTGGACGGCGATATCAGCCTCCAGATCCCGGTTGCAGATATGGGCATAGGTGGCGGCCGGGGTGGCGTGGGTGACCCGGGTGGTGGTGACCACGCCGGTGCCACGGCCATCGGCCTTGGCCAGCTCCAGCAGGGTGGTCACCGCTTTGCCGCCGCTCTGGCTGCAATCGCTCTCCTGGGTGGCGTCGCTGTCCATGCTGATGACGCCGTTGTTGCTCTTGACCCCGGTCATGTAGGCCGCCATGGAGGGGGCCGAGTCGGTCACCTGAGCATCGTGGGAGAAGGTCTTGATGAAGGCCGTTTCCGGCAGGGTGTCGATGGTGAGGCTGCCCTCTTCGCCGACGCCATAGATCCGGGAGGCGGTGAGGGTGTTGAGACCCATGCCGTCGCCGAGGAAGAAGATCACGTTCTTGGCGCTGGGTTCCGGGGTGTTGCTGTCGTTGTTGGAGTTGCAGCCGGCGGCCAGGGCGGCGCCTATCATCACTGCAAGTCCTGCCATCTTTCTCATTGGGGTTCGCTCCTTGTGAAACCTGAGCGCAGCCTAGAGGGGGCAGATGACACTTTTAGTGAAGAGAGATGACAATGCGGTGAAAGCGCCTTGTAAATGTTATCTTATATCAATGGGTTATGTTGATTGTGTTCTGCCACTCACCTCCCGGTGGCGTGGCGGGCATCCGGCCACCCGGGTGACAACACCCGGCCAGAATAGCCTGTCAAATCGGGGCCGCAGCAGGTAAAATGCGCCCCCTTGCGATGAGTGCCAGCGGTCTGGCGCATCACCACGCACCCGCAACCCCGAGCGCCCGCAGCCCCGAGAGGGGACCGCATGCCAATGAGAGAGTAACGGATATGTCCATCAACTGGTTCCCCGGCCACATGCACAAGGCCCGCAAAGAGATTGCAGAGGTCATGCCCCAGGTCGATGTCATCATCGAGATGCTCGACGCCCGCATCCCCTTCTCCAGCGAGAACCCCCTGGTGCCGGAGCTGCGCGGGGAGACGCCGGTGATCAAGGTGCTCAACAAGGCAGACCTTGCCGACCCCGAGATCACCGAGCTGTGGGTGGCCCACATGGAGCAGGAGAAGGGGATCAAGGCACTGCCCCTGACCCAGCAGGAGCCTACGATGATCAAGCAACTGCTGACCCTGTGCCACGAGATGCTGCCGGAGCGCAACTTCGAGCTGCGCGGGGTGCGCGCCATGATCATGGGCATCCCCAACGTGGGCAAGTCCACCCTGATCAACACCCTGGCGGGGCGGATCATCGCCAAGACCGGCAACGAGGCGGGGGTGACCAAGTCCCAGCAGCGGATCAAGCTCGACAACCACGTCATCCTGACGGACACCCCTGGCTTCCTGTGGCCCAAGCTCAACCCGCCCTCCTGCGGTTATCGACTGGCGATCACGGCGGCCATCAAGGATACCGTCTTCGATTACGCCGACATCGCCATGTTTGCCGCCGACTACTTCATCAAGGCCTATCCGGAGCGCATCAAGGCACGCTACCAGCTGAGCGAGCTGCCGGAGACCGAGATCGAGCTGCTGGATCTCATTGCCCGTCAGCGCGGCTTCATGCGCAAGGGGGGGCTTGCGGATCTGCACAAGGCCTCGGAAATCCTGGTCAATGAATTCCGGTCCGGCATGCTGGGGCGGATCTCCCTGGAGACGCCAGAGATGGTGAGCGTCGAGATAGTGGAAGCCCAGGCCGAGGCTGAGCAGAAAGCCAGGGAGAAGGCGGAGCGGGAAGAGGAGCGCCAGGCCCGGGCTCGTCGCAAGTACGCCAAGAAGCGCCAGCGCTGACCGGCGTTGTGCACGATAGGTTGTGCTTGATAACAAGAAGAGGCGGCCCTGGGTCGCCTCTTCTGGTCATGGCGCTCTGGCGTGAGGGAGGCACAGGGTCGATATTCAACCGCCCGCTTCTCCTTTCCATGACCAAGGTGTCGGCCAATCAAGGGGATGAGGCTCCCGTCAGGGGAGGGCCTTGCCGCGTTGCCATCACGGTGGGCAGAAAAACCTTGCGACCCGGCCTCAGTGCCGATTGACAAAGGCACAGGCGGTGGCATGATGCGCTCGCATTTTGCCTCTCCCCACGGTTCTATCCATGACCACATACTCCCGCCCTGTGCTGCTCCTGCTCTGTGGCCTGCTGTTGCTGACCCTGGCCATCGCGGTATTGAATACCCTGGTTCCGCTCTGGCTCGCCCATGAGCATCTGCCCACCTGGCAGGTCGGCATGGTCGGCTCCTCCTATTTCACCGGCAACCTGCTGGGAACCCTGCTGGCGGGCAGACTCATCGCCCGCTGCGGCTTCAATCGCAGTTACTACCTGGCCAGTGCGCTCTTTGCCGCAGGCTGCGTCGGGCTCGGCATTACCCTGGCGTTCTGGAGCTGGCTCGCCTGGCGATTCATCGCCGGGGTCGGCTGCGCCATGATCTGGGTGGTGGTGGAGAGCGCGCTGATGTGCAGCGGCAACGCCCGCAATCGGGGTCGCCTGCTGGCTGCCTACATGATGGTCTATTACGTGGGCACTGTGCTTGGGCAACTGCTGGTGAGCAAGGTGCCGACGTCGCTGATGGCGGTGCTGCCCTGGCTGACCGCCCTGGTGTTGGCGGCCATGCTGCCGCTCTTGTTCACCCGCATCGCCAGTCCGTCAGGGAACCACCAGGCCAGGACTCCGGTCTGGCCGATGCTGCGCATGCGTCAGGCGCGTCTGGGGGTGAACGGCTGCATCCTCTCCGGCATCGTGCTGGGGGTGCTTTATGGTCTGATGCCGCTCTATCTGAACCACCAGGGGGTGAGCGACGGGGCCATCGGCTACTGGATGGCGGTGATGGTGAGCGCAGGCATCCTGGGGCAATGGCCGGTGGGGCGTCTGGCTGATCGTTTCGGGCGCCTGCCGGTGCTGCGGGTACAGGTGCTGGTGGTGATCCTGGGGGCCATGGCGATGCTCGGCAACGCGGCCATGGGACCGACGCTGTTCATTCTGGGGGCCGCGGGCTTCACGCTCTACCCGGTGGCCATGGCCTGGGCCTGCGAGAAGGTGGAGCAGCATCAACTGGTGGCCATGAACCAGGCGCTGCTGCTGAGCTACACCATCGGCAGCCTGCTCGGGCCCACCCTGACGGCGCTCCTGATGCAGCACTACTCGGATCATTTGCTGTTCATGGTGATTGCCGGGGTCTCCCTGGTCTATCTGCTGATGCTGCTGCGCAAGATGGGCGAGCACCCGACGCCAATGGCCCATGCCTGAGGGCAGACGGCGTCATCATCCCTGTGCACTGATATAGAAGAGGCGACCCAAGGGTCGCCTCTTTTTCGTCATGGGCCGGGTGGTGCCGCTCAACCAAACCGGTGCCTTGCTACTTCAAAGAGCGAGAGGTGCAGCGGGATCAACTGCTGCCAGTCTCGCCGGTAACCCCCTCCCGGTACGGCGGTGATGGGCAGCCCGTGGCGAAGCGCAGAGTCAAAGACCATGGCATCGCGCTGGCGCACGCCGGAGTCGCTCAGGGAGAGGTAGCCCAGCTCGTCGTCCCGGTGCACATCCACCCCGGCCTGATAGAGGATGAAGTCGGGGGCGTAGAGGCGATGAGCCAGGGCGAGGGCCTGGTCCAGGGTCTCGAGATAGGCGTCGTCCTCCATGCCGCTTGGCAGGGGAAAGTCCAGATGGGAGGCCGGCTTGTGGCGGGGGAAGTTGTGTTCCCCGTGCAGGGAGAGGGTGATGATGTCACGGCTGCCCGTGCACAGGGCGGCGCTGCCATCTCCCTGATGGACATCGAGATCCACGATCAGTACCCGCTCGCAGAGTCCCTCGTCCAGGCAGGTTCGCGCCGCGATCACCAGATCGTTGAAGAGGCAGAAGCCGCTGCCAAACCCCCGGTGGGCGTGGTGGTAGCCGCCGGAGATCTGCAGTCCGCAGCCCTGCGCAAGGGCGTGGCGGCTGGCGGCCAGGGTGGCGCCGACCGAGTGCAGGGTACGTTCAATCAGCAGGGGAGACCAGGGAAAGCCGAGCCGGCGAATGGCCCCTTCATCGAGGGTGCCGGCGAGGGCGGCCTGTACATAGGCCGCATCGTGCACCTTCTCTATCTGCTCACGGCTGGCAGGGGTGGCCTGTGCCAGCGGATAGTCGAGGGCGACGAGGCGTTCAAACAGCGCCTGGTACTTGGCCAGGGGGAAGCGGTGACGCTCGGGCAGTGTCAGGGCGGAGTAGTGGGGGTGATAGAAGATGCGCAGTGACATGAAGCATCGGCCATGAACGGGTATGAAAAAGGGGAGCCAGGCTCCCCTCGATGCAGGCGTGCGATGCGCCTTACTGCTGCTGGATCACCCAGATCTGGAAGGCTTTGCGGGTCTCCGCATCGGCCTTGTTGTACCAGCTCTGCAGCTGGGTCAGGGCTTCCGGGTTGCTCATGGCCTTGCTCGGGGCCACTTCGGCCGGTGCGCTGGCGGCGGCCATCACGGCGGCGCTGGAGATGGCGACGGTCTTGGGCTGGTTGAAGGCCTTGCCCATCTTCAGCAGCTCCTGCTGATAGTCGCGGGTCAGCTGGAAGCCACCCACGGTCGGCATGACGAACTGCTCGCTCTCCACTACCTGACCGCTGACCTTGTCTCTGAGAACGACGTTTTGATCCTTGATAAAGAGTCTGGCTTCCTCTTCCTTACGGGGCTTCTTGAAGTCGAGGAAGAGTTGCTGGTTGTCGGCGGCGGTGAAGTTGATCACCAGGGGCTCGGCGGTGACCAGCTTGATCTCGCTGCGGCTGGAGTAGTTGCCCTCGAAGGCGACCACGACCTGGTGTTTGCCGGGCTCCAGGGAGAAGGTGCTGGTCTTGTCGAGCAGCTTGGGATTGATGGACTCACCATCGAGCAACTGCATCACGTAGGGATTCTGTATTTCCAGTTGGCTAGCGGCCAGGGCGCTACCTGCCCACAACAGACCAGCCAGGGCCGGTACCAGAACAGTCAGTTTCATTTCATCTCCTTGAACAGTCAGGCAATTGCCCACTGAAAAATAGGAGGTCATTTTTACAGGTTTGCCCCACAGCGGCAATAGCCGTTTATGGCGCCTTCCGGTGTGCGGGGTGTGGATCCCGCTGCCCCGAGTCCTGCGGGCAGCGTGCTCTTCTATCTTCCTGCCCCCTCCTGACATGAGGGTCAGGGGAGCGCATGGCGGGCGTCAGCCGTGTCACTCGATGCGTCGGGTGAAGGGGGGGAGGGCGTCCAGCAGCCCCTTGCCGTAGCGCTTGGTCAGCAGGCGCCGGTCCAGGATGGTGACCCGCCCCCGATCCGCCTCTTTTCGGATGAGGCGGCCACAGGCCTGGATGAGCTTGCGCGACGCTTCCGGCACCGTCAGTTGCAGGAAGGGGTTGCCGCCGCGCTGCTCTATCCACTCGGCGGTCGCCTCTTCCACGGGGGAGTTGGGCACCGCGAAGGGGAGCTTGGTGATCACCAGGTTGGTGAGGTAGTGGCCGGGCAGATCCAGCCCTTCCGAGAAGCTGCCGGTGCCAAAGAGGATGCTGGCCTGGCCGCCGTCGCACTTCTGTTTGTGCAGGAGGAGCAGGGCGCTGCGGGACGCTTCCCCCTGTACCAGGAGCGACATCCCCTTGGCCCGCAGCCCCACCGCCACCTCGTTCATCTGGCGATAGGAGGAGAAGAGCACCAGGCTGGCCTCCTTGCCTGCCAGCAGGCGGGGCAGGGTATCGATCAACTCCTGGGTGAAGGCGGGGGCACTGGGTTCATGGGCCATCTTGGGCAGATAGAGTTCGGCCTTGTGGTAGTCGAAGGGGGAGCGCAGCCGCAGATAGCGGGTGCCGTCATGCTCCTTGAGCCCCACCTGGTGGCGAAAATAACTGAAGGAGGAGAGGGCGGTGAGGGTCGCCGACACCAGCACGGCCCCGAGACAGCGGGACCAGAGCCACTCCTCCAGCAGATACCCCACCTCGATGGGGGAGGCGTGCAGCCAGATGTCCCCGTCCTCGCTTCTGGCCATCCAGCGGGCGAGGGGGGTCTTGCCGGTGGGAACATGGCGGCTCAGCATCTCCCAGAGGGCGCAGAAGCTCTCGAGCCGTTGCAAGTGAAAACCGCTCTCCGCCAGCAGAGGCTCGGCCTCCTTGCGACGGATGTCGCCATCCTTGAGCGCCTCGCCGATGGCCCCCTGCATTCTGTCCAGCGCCCTCAGTGCCTTCTTGCTCGCCTCCTTGAGGTTTTCCGCCAGCATGGGCAGGGGATCCGGCAGCACCCCATCGGCGAATCTGTGGTGGGGCTCGCCGCCAAAGAGGTGATCATTGCTGGCGAGCCACTGCTCGAGGGCCTTGAGATCCGGCTGGAGAGAGGCCAGGGCATCCTGCAGTTTGAGCTGGGGGTCGAGCAGGCTCTCCTTGTTCAGCGTCCTGGCCAGCTTGCCCGCGCTTTGCACCAGCTTTTCCAGCCAGCGGCGGGATCCCTTGATGCTGGCGCTGGCGGCGCCGTGATCCCGGGCGATGGTGGGCAGGTGATGGGCTTCGTCCAGCACATAGATGCACTCGTCCGGCGGCGGCAATATGATGCCGCCCCCCATGGTGAGGTCGGAGAGCAGCAGGGCGTGGTTGACCACCAGCACGTCTGCTGCGTCCATGTCGTTGCGGGCCCGATGGAAGGGGCAGTGCTGATGGTGGCTCAGGGCCTTGTTGCAGGTGTGGCGGTCGGCTGCGATGCGATCCCAGCAAGGGTCTGGAATGGGTTTGGGCCAGTTGTCCCGATCCCCGTCCCACTTGCCTTCGGTGTAGGCCTGCCACAGCCCCTGGTAGCACGCCTTGTCAGCATCCGATGGCTTGTGTTTGCTCAATGCGCCGAAGTCGAGTTCGAAATTGGCCATCTCGCTGCTGTTTGCCGCCTGCTCCAGCAGGTGCTCGCAGCAGTAGCGCTGGCGCCCCTTGACCAGCATGAAACGAAACGGCAGCTCGCTGTGACGGTGATAAAAGGGGAGATCCTTGTGGATGAGCTGCTCCTGCAGGGCCACGGTGGCGGTGGAGATCACCAGCTTCTTCTGGGTCAGCCGTGCCACTGGGATGGCCCCCTGGGCATAGGAGAGGGACTTGCCGATGCCGGTGCCTGCCTCGGCCACCAGGATGCGGCGACTCCTGTCATATTCTCCCGTCAGGGTCTTGGCGATTTCGGCAACCAGGAAATTCTGCTCCTTGCGCGGCACAAAACCGGGTAAACCATCGGCAATCTGGCGATAGGTATTGCGGATGGTGGCTTTGAGGCGAGTCGATAGCATAAAGAAGGTGTGGCCGTGTCGGTGTGGATGGCAACAGGATACCCGCAACAGGCGGCCCGGGTCGAGGCAGGGGAGAAGCAGTCGGGTCAGCCCCGGCTTTGCACATATGTTATGAGGGAACAGGGGGTTGCAATAAACCACCAAAAAAGAGGGATTCAGGCAGAGAGTATCGCTGTAAACGTTTTCCCTGATGGGGCAAACATTGTGAGATTCAGCTCACAAATTTTTCCCTGTGACTATGGTTTTCATAAAAAGTTCCAAGTTTTTTCATTGCGGATTCGAAAACCCGGTGATAGTCTCGGCGGCATAGTGATGCAAAGAACATCGCTAACACAGGGAATAACAAGGACTTAGTGTTTAATTACAGTAGGCATTGGAAACTATGAAAAAGACAATTCTGGCTATTGCTATCCCGGCTCTGTTCGCATCCGCAGCCAACGCTGCTGTCGTTTACGACAAAGACGGCACCTCTTTTGATATCTACGGCCGTGTTCAGGCTAACTACTACGGTGACAGTGATAACCCCAATCCTCTCACTCAAGCTGATACACAGGGTGATGCAGAGCTGATCGGTACCTCCCGTCTGGGTTGGTCCGGTAAAGTTGCGCTGAACAACACCTGGTCCGCTATCGCCAAGACCGAGTGGCAAGTAGCTGCCGAAAACTCTGACGACTCCAAATTTAAGTCTCGTCATATCTATGCTGGTTTTGATGGCACCCAGTACGGCAAGATCATCTTCGGCCAGACCGACACCGCGTTCTACGACGTGCTGGAAGCAACCGATATCTTCAACGAGTGGGGCAGCTACGGTAACTTCTACGACGGTCGTCAAGAAGGCCAGATCATCTACTCCAACAGCTTCGGTGGCTTCAAGGGCAAACTGTCCTACCAGACCAATGACAATGAAGCCGTCAAAGTGGCTGATGTTGGTGGTAACTCCTTCACTACCGAATTCCCTGGCATCAAGCGCAACTACGGTTACGCAGCTGCCGCCGGTTACGACTTTGACTTCGGTCTGGGCCTGAACGCCGGTTATGCTTACTCCGACCTCGAGAGCACCACCAATACCAACACTGGTGAGAAGTCCGAGTGGGCTCTGGGCGCACACTACGCCATCAACGGCTTCTACTTCGCTGGTGTTTACACCGAAGGCGATCTGAAGAACGACACCACTGGCTACAAGGGTGAAGGTCGTGGCTACGAGCTGGCTGCTTCCTATAACGTTGATGCCTGGACCTTCCTGGCTGGTTACAACTTCAAGGAAGGCAAGGACAACACTGCTGGTTCTTCCTACGAAGACATGGTTGACGAAACCCTGCTGGGCGTACAGTACGCTTTCACTTCCAAGCTGAAAGCCTACACCGAGTACAAAATCCAGGGTATCGACAAGATGGACGACGAGTTCACTGTTGCCCTGCAATACAACTTCTAATCTAGCCTCTGCGCTGATTTAGTTGATGAACGGCCAAGCTTGCTTGGCCGTTCTGTTTTTTGGCCCCTTCACTACTTTTCGTCCTCTGGCCCTGCGCCATATCACGTTGTCTTCCTTGCCCCCTTGGTTCTCCTCTGGTAAATCGCTAGATTATTCAATTTGTTGAAGCAGATTGGCCGACAGGGAAGGATGCCTTTGATCGATTTCACCCACCCCGAGTGGCGCACGCTGGCACAGCAGTTGCTGAGCGGCGGCCCCCAGGCTGTTCGCGGTCGTCAATGGCAGCCGCTCATCGGCATGCTTCGGGACAACCAGTTGCTGCTGGCCCTTGGCAATCACCACTATGAGCTCACCCCTGCCGGGCACCGCTATCTGACCCGGGAGCTGATGCTGGCGAAGATGGCCAGTGCCCCGCCGGAACCCGAGGAGTGGCTACAATCCCACGGCTGGCAACTGGGGGAGAGGGTCAACGAGCGGGTGCTGGCGGCCCTGTATCGCAAGGGGGAGGGTCATTTCAGCCCCATCGAGCAGATCGACTTCGAAGACAAGGGGATCCGGCTTTGCACTGATCTGCCCCTTCGTCTGCGGGCCGCACGGCCGTTCAGCCTGTTTCTCAGCGGCGGCACCCTGCTGGATGCCGCCCCCTGGCTCCAGACCCTGGGGGAGGTGGCGCTGCCAGCCCGCACCCTGGCGCAGCTTGGCAAGATCCTCTGGGGAGAGGGGGAGATACAGCGGGTGATCACAACCGATGCCGTCGGCGCTTTCGCCGAGTTGCCACTGCCCGCCGACGCCCTGCTGGTCTGGTATCCCGCCGAGGATCCCGGCACGCTGGAGCCCCTGATCGCTGCCTTGCCGCCCCAGACCCTCTGGAGCCACCTCACCGCCCTGGATCCGGCCGGGGTCGACAGAGTACTGGCATTGG
This sequence comes from Aeromonas sp. TW 6, assembly GCF_013168745.1. NCBI lineage: Bacteria > Pseudomonadati > Pseudomonadota > Gammaproteobacteria > Aeromonadales > Aeromonadaceae > Aeromonas > Aeromonas sp. TW 6. Next base: position 19,629 of record NZ_JABERS010000061.1, read on the forward strand.
CCCAGCGGTTGGGGAGACCGGCGAGCTGGTGGTTGCCCCGGGATCTGGTGCCCATCAAGGCGGCTTACGGGGCTCCCCTGGGGGATGGTCGGCCCTGGGAGCCGAGCCGTATCCCCCGTGCGCTGCTGGCGCAGTGCAATGATCTGGTGGAGTCGAATCGGGGTCTGTCGGTCGAGGTGTGTGCCCTGGCACCGGATTGGCACGGGATTGGTTGAGGCGGCGCCGAGAAAGCGGTTTTCCCCTATGGAAGGCAGTGGTATAAAGAGCTGACGAAGCGCTCCCTGGACGGGCGCTTTTGTTTGCCAACCTACTTTGCCAGCCAACGAACTCAACGGACTACAGGGAATACCATGTTTGAAAAGGTTGTTGCCGCCCCAGCGGATCCGATCCTGGGCCTGACCGAAGCCTTCCGTGCCGACACTCGCAGCCACAAGATCAATCTGGGGGTCGGTATTTACAAGGATGAGACCGGTGCCACTCCTATCCTTCACTGCGTCAAGCAAGCCGAGCAGAAGCTCTTGACCGACGAGAAGACCAAGAACTACCTCGGTATCGAAGGCAATATCGAATACGGCCGCATCGTGCAGCAACTGCTGTTCGGCCGTGATGCCGCCCTAGTGACCAGCGGCCGCGCCAAGACGGCGCAGGCGCCGGGCGGTACCGGTGCCCTGCGTATCGCCGCCGAGTTCGTGGTACGCAACAATCTCGCCAAGACCATCTGGATCTCCGATCCCACCTGGGCGAACCACGTCAGCGTGTTCCAGGCGGCCGGTTTGACCGTCAAGTGGTACAAGTACTACGACGCCGCCACCAAGGGACTCGACTTTGCCGCCATGCAGGCCTCGCTGTCTGACGCGCAGGCGGGGGATCTGGTGCTGCTGCACGGCTGCTGCCACAACCCGACCGGTATCGACCCCACTGCCGAACAGTGGCGCGCACTGGCCAGGCAGAGTGCTGCCGCCGGCTGGTTGCCGCTGTTTGACTTTGCCTATCAAGGCTTCGCCCGGGGCATCGAAGAGGATGCCGAAGGCCTTCGCATCTTCGCCGAGTGCCACGACGAGCTGCTGGTGGCGAGCTCCTTCTCCAAGAACTTCGGCCTCTACAACGAGCGGGTCGGCGCCTTCACCCTGGTCTGCGCGACCAAGGCGGTGGCCGACGTCGCCTTCACCCAGGTGAAGACCGTCATTCGTGCCAACTACTCCAACCCGCCGTCACACGGCGCTGCCGTTGTCACCACCGTGGTGAGCGACCCGGCCCTCTATGCGGAGTGGGTGGAAGAAGTGGCCGCCATGCGGGTGCGCATTCGCGAGATGCGCGAGCTGCTGGTGGAGAAGCTGGCCGAGCGGGGGGTGAACCAGGATTTCAGCTTCATCCGCGAACAGAACGGCATGTTCTCCTTCTCCGGTCTCTCCAAGGATCAGGTGGAGCGCCTCAAGAGCGAATTCGCCATCTATATCGTCGGCTCCGGCCGGATCAGCGTGGCCGGTATCACCCGCGCCAACATTGATCCCCTCTGCGATGCCATCGCCAAGGTGTTGTAAGAGAGACGCATCTGCGCCCAGCGCCTTGCTTCAGCCATAAAAAGCCCGCCGTATCGGCGCAATGCTGATCAGTTAAGGATCCATTGACCGATCCTTCTGCTGTAGGACAATCCGGAACCAATCACTGGTTCCGGATTTTTTATGTCTATTGCAAACGATCTGAACGATGTTGTTGAGGCATCTGGCGACATGCTGGCTCGGCTGGCCATTTTTGCCGACCATATTCCCGACGAATGGATTACTGCCGCTGCCGCCTTGTCTGAAAAGGCCACTATCCGCCGACGCCGCTTACCTTCTGATATGGTCTTGTGGCTCGTCGTGGGGATGGCCTTTTTCCGCAATGAGCCTATCTCCGAGGTCGCTCGGCGCCTCAACATCTGTGCAGAAGGGTTGGCCAATGATGCCTTGCTCGCGGACAGTGCCCTGTCTCAGGCTCGTCAGCGACTCGGCAAACAGCCGCTCGAGTGGCTGTTCAAACAGTGCGCCGATGTGTGGGGGCGGGAACGTTATCCTGAAGACCATTGGCACGGTTTACAGGTCTTTGCCATCGATGGGGCCCTGTTCCGAACCCAGGATATGCCTGAACTCAGAGCACATTTCGGCTCGGGTAACACCTCAACCAACCGGCAGACACCCTACCCGATGCTGCGGTTGGTCACGCTCATGAATGTCCGCTCGCATGTCATTGCCAACGCGGCCATCAGCCCGTACCGCAAAGGGGAAATCCCCCTGGCCAGCGAGTTCATTCACTCATTGCCGGACAAGTCAGTGACCCTGCTGGATAAAGGCTTCTTCGGTGCCGACCTGTTGCTGCGTATTCAGGCCGAAGACACCGACCGTCACTGGCTCATCCCGGAACGCAAGGGGCTGGTATACACGGAACTTGAGCGCTATGGCGACGGTGACCGTCTGTTGCAAATGACGGTCTCGCCTCAGGCT